>PLEM01000466.1 GCA_003137035.1 Bryobacterales bacterium
TCCTTCGATGAGAATATGCTCCGGAGACTTCGAGTCCCGCGGCGGGGCTGAAGCCCCACGCGGGTTGAAACCCGCCCCCCGGCCTAGCCCTCGGCGTGGTGGCCGTTGAGGCGGGCCATTTTTCGCGCCACGAACAGGGCCATCTCGAGCGCCTGTTCGTAGTTCAGCCGGGGGTCGAGGAAGGATTGGTAGGCGCGCTTGAGGTCGGCCTCGCCGAGGCCGCGCGCCCCGCCGACGCACTCGGTGACGTCGTCTCCGGTCAGCTCGATGTGCACCCCGCCCAGATCGCGGCCGCAGGCGGCGTGTATGTCGAAGGCCTGGTCGAGCTCGCCGAGGATCTCCTCGAAGTGGCGGGTCTTGTAGCCGTCGGCGGTGACGCGCGTGTTGCCGTGCATGGGATCGCAGCACCACAGGACGGTCCTGCCGCTGGCGCGGGCAGCCTCGATGAGCGGCGGCAGGAGCCGGCCAATCGAGTCGTTGCCGAAGCGGTGGATCAGCGTGAGGCGGCCCGGCTCGTCGTGGGGGTGGAGAATGTCGATGAGTTCCCGCAACATGTCAGGCGTCGTGGTAGGGCCGATCTTGACTCCGATCGGATTGCGGATGCCGCGGAAGAATTCGACGTGCGCGCCCGCGGGGCTGGCGGTGCGCATGCCGATCCAGGGGAAATGAGTGGAGAGATTAAACCAACCCTCCTGGCGGGGCACGCGCCGGGTCTGCGCCTGTTCGTAGGGCAGGTGCAGGCCTTCGTGGCTGGTGAAGAAATCGATCCAGTTCAGTTCGCCCGGGTGGACGCCGAGGAGGTTCTCCATGAACCGGAGAGAGTCGCCGATGCTGCGCGCCATGCGGCGGTATTCTCCGGCCATGGTGGATTGCTTGACCCAGTCCAGGTCCCAATACTCGAGGCGATGCGGGTCGACAAAGCCGCGGCTAACCAGCGAGCGGATGAAATTGAGCGTGAGGGCGGCGCGCTCGTAACCGCGCAGCATCAGCTCGGGATCGGGCGTGCGGGCCGCTTCGGTGAACTCGGGACGATTGATGAGATCGCCGCGGTAGCTGGGGAGAGTCACGTCACCACGTGTCTCGAACTCCTCCGAGCGCGGCTTGGCGTACTGGCCGGCGAAGCGCCCCAGACGGATCACACGCTTCCGGCTGCCATGCGTGAGCACCAGGCTCATCTGCAGGAGGATCTTCAGCTTGTTGGCGATGGTCGGGGAATCGCAGTGGTCGAAGCTCTCGGCGCAATCGCCACCATGAAGCAGGAAACGCTCGCCGCGGGCGGCTTCGGCCAACTGCGTTTTCAGGGCGCCGACCTCCCAGGAGGTGACCAGGGGCGGCAGTTTGGAGATCTCCTCGACCACGCGGTCGACGCTGGCTTCGCTCGGGTAGAGCGGCTGCTGGGCCGCGGGCTTGTTCTTCCACGATGATGGAGACCAGTCGGCCGTAGTCGTTCACCTCCGTGCCAAAGCGAATCCCAGCAAACCAAAAATAGCAGAGTTCGAACCGCGCCGGGACAAGGCGGAGCTTTATCCTACTAGAATTAGAAGCAGTGCGCGCGCTGGATCCGATCAATGTTGACTCTGTCGAGATCGCCCCGATCTCGTTGCGGACCAACTTCGCCTGGACGGTTGCGGGGAACCTGGTATACGGGGCCAGCCAGTGGGCGGTGCTGAGCCTGATCGCCAAGCTTGGCGATAGCGAGATGCTGGGCCAGTACGCGCTGGCCGTCGCGGTGGCGGGGCCGGTGGCCATGCTGTCGCACTTGAACCTGCGGGCCGTGCTGGCCACCGACATGGCACGGCGGCAACCGTTCGGCGACTACCTTGCCGTGCGGCTGGCGACCACGGCGGCGGCGCTGCTCGCGACCGCGGCTATCGCGCTGGTTTCGGGTTATCCGTGGCTGGTGAGTGGAGCCATCGTTCTGGCCGGCGTCTGTCTGGGCCTGGAGAACGTGAGCGACACCTACTACGGGCTGATGCAGCGGCGCGAGCGATTGGAGGAAGTCGCGCGCGCGATGATCGCCCGGGGGGCGCTTTCGATTGCGGCGCTCGGGGTAGCGTTGTGGCTCACCCGCAACCTGGTGTGGGCGATCGCGGCGCTGGCGCTGGCGCGGGTTGCCGTGTTGCTCATCTACGAGCGGCCGCGCGGCTCGGCGGGGGAGAGCCTGGAGCGGACGGGCCTTACGGCCCAGCTTGCGATCTTCCGGACGGCGCTGCCGCTCGGGGTGGTGCTGATGCTGGCTTCCTTGACGCTCAATGTTCCCCGGTACGCGATTGAACATTTCCAAGGCACACGGGAGCTGGGCGCGTTCGCGGCCGTGGCGTCCTTTTTGACGGCTGGCGCCGTGGTGGTGGGGGCCCTGGGCCAGTCCGCCATGCCCCGGCTGGCACGGCAGTTTAGCGAACGGGACCTGGCAGGTTTTCGCCGGCTCGCGCTGAAGCTGATAGCGCTGAGCGTGGCGCTGGGCGCGGTGGGGGTGCTTGGGGCGGCGCTGGTGGGCCGGTTTGTTCTGAGCGTGGCATACCGGCCTGAGTACGGCTCGTACAACGGCCTGTTCGTGGCGGTGATGGGGGCGGGCGTTTTGCGCTACGCTGCGATCATGCTGGGGTTTGTGCTCACTAGCGTCCGTTCGTTCGGGCCGCAAGTGCCGCTTCTGGCTGCCGCGACGCTTGCATCCGGGCTCGCGAGCTGGATGCTGGTTCCCGTAATCGGGCTGGGCGGAGCGGCGGCGGCGATCGTACTCGCGGCGTGCGTCCAGATCGCCGGCTCGGGACTGATCCTCCGTCGGGCGATGAGCCAGGCATGAACGACAAGCCTCGGGCCGACCTCATCGAGCGCGTAGCGTGGTTGCTGTTGTGCCTGTTTGTCTTCTCGATTCCGTGGGAGAAGAGCCTCTGGGTCCCCGGCGTGGGGACGGCTTCACGGCTGCTCGGGGGGCTTGCGCTGGCGGCCGGCGCTCTCGTCGCGGTGCGGCGGAGATCGGTCCGTCCTCCGAACCTCGCACTGGTGTTGGCCGGCGTGCTCGCGGTCTGGGTAGCCGCCACCTGGTTCTGGACGCTCGCGCCGGCTGCGACTGCGGCTCGGGCCTGGACCTTCGTGCAACTGTTCGCGATGGTCTGGCTGATCTGGGACCAGTGCCGGGGCGCGGACCGGCCGGCGCAACTCATGGAAGCCTACGTGTGGGGCGCGGTGGTGGCGGCGGCCGCTACGCTCGTTCGCTGCGCGCAAAACCACCAGACCTATTACCGGCGTTACGCGGCGGCGGGCTTCGACCCGAACGACCTGGCACTCACGCTCGCCCTCGCGATTCCCTTGGGGCTCTACCTGGCGCTGGGCGGGCGCGGCGCAAAGCCGTGGATCTATCGAGCCGCCGTGCTGCTGTTGATCTCGGCCATCCTGTTGACGGCCTCGCGCACCGCCCTGGTTGCCGCGCTTCTGGCGTTCCTGTTCGTGATTCTCACCTGGCGGGAGTCGGACCGCGCGCAAAGGATTTCGGGGGTGGTACTGCTCGGCCTGCTGCTGCTGGGCGCGTTCCGTCTGGCGCCCGCCGCTTCACGGGAACGGTTGGCCAGTCTTCCCACGGCGCTTAGCGAGGGCACGCTGCACAATCGCACGCGAATCTGGAAGGCGGGCTTGCGGGTGCTGAAGAGCCATCCGGTGCTCGGGGTGGGCGCAGGTGCGTATCCGGAAGCGGTGCGGCCGTGGCTGGGCCGGCCGGCGTTGGCGGGGTACGAATACGTAGCGCACAACACGTTCCTTTCGGTGCTGGTGGAGTGCGGGCTGATCGGATTCGGCATGTTCGCGGCGATGCTCGGGTTGCTGGCGCTGTTCGTCTGGATGATGCCGCTGGCGGAGCGCGTTCTGTGGTCGGTGATGCTGGTAGTGTGGGCCGCGGGCGTTTCGACGCTGACCTGGGAGCACCGCAAGCCGGGCTGGCTGATCTTCGCCCTCATTATGACGCAGTGGGCGCTGGCGTTCCGGCAAGCGGGGGAGCGCGCATGAACATCCGCGTGCTCGAAGTGATCCCGACGCTACGGCGCGCCGGAGCCGAGAACATGGTGGTTTCGCTTGCCAGCCGCCTCGACAGCGGCCGGTTCGAGACCGGCATCGTGTCCCTCTTCGATCCGTTTCCGGGCGGGTTGGAACCGGGGGTTCCCGTGTGGTACCTCGGAAAGCGGAGAGGGCTGGACCTGCGCATGGTGGGGCGGCTGGCCCGCGTGTTCCGCGAGTTCCGGCCCGACATCGTGCACACGCACTCTTACGTGCTTCGCTATACGTTGCTTGCGGCACGGCGCCGGGCGATGGTCCACACCGTCCACAATGTTGCCGGGAAGGAAGCGGACAGGCTGGGCCGGGCGATCCAGCGTTTCGCGTTCCGGCACGGAGTGGCGCCGGTGGCGGTCGCGGACGCGGTGGCGCGGTCCTTCCGCGCCGCATACTGCCGGGAACCCGCCGCCACCATACCGAACGGCATCGACACGGCAGCTTTCTCGCGTCCCGAAGCGCGCGCCGGGTGGAGAAGCGCGCACGGTTTTGTCGCCGATGACGTGCTCATTGTCTCTGTCGCGCGGCTGGAACCGCAGAAGAATCCACTAGCGCTCGTCGAAGCGTTCGCGCGAGGGGGCGTGGGCCAGCTCCTGATGGCGGGCGACGGCAGCCTGATCGAGGCCGCGAGGCTGAGGGCGGCGCAGCTCGGGATCGCCAGCCGCGTACACTTCCTCGGGGTATGCAGCGACGTGCCGGAGCTGCTCTGCGCTTCCGACATCTTCGCGCTGGCTTCGGATTGGGAAGGCAACCCGCTCTCGGTAATGGAAGCGCTGGCCGCCGGACTGCCCGTGGTTGCGACCTCGGTCGGGGGCATGCCGGAATTGGTCGAGGATGGTGTGACGGGTATCCTTGCGCTGCCCGGCAATGTGGGCGCGCTGGGGGGCGCGCTCGAGTCGCTGGCGCGCGACCCGCAACGGCGGCGCGAGATGGGCGCGGCGGGTAGGGAAGGCTCGAAGCGTTTTGACGTGAGCGCAATGGTTGCCGCCTATGCCGTGCTCTTCGAGGAGGTTGCACGGCGATGACCAGGCGAGTGGCGCTGCTCTCGACGAATCTGGCCCGTGGTGGCGCGGAGGCGCAAATGGCGCAGCTCGCAGCGGGGCTGCGCCAGCGCGGGTGGGACGTGAATGTCATCTCGATGCTCCCGCCAAGTGCATTCGAAGAGGAATTGGCGGCCGCGGGCGTCCCCGTGTTTTCGCTCGGAATGCGGCCGGGCTCCGCGAGTCTGGCGGGGTTCGTGCGTCTGGCCTCGATTCTGCGAAAGCTGCGGCCGCAGATTCTGCACTGCCACATGTTTCACGCCAACCTGCTGGGGCGGGTGGCGCGGCTGATCTGCCCGGTTCCTGTGGTGATCTCGACGGCCCACAGTGTCGTCGAAAGCAGCCGGCGGAGCGGGGAGGCGCGTGGCCGCGAGCGGATGTACCGCATCACGGACCGGCTGGCGGATGCGACGGTGGCCGTATGCGACGCCGGCGCAAGGCGCTATGCGGAGGCAGGGATCGCACCGGAGCGCAAGCTTCGGGTGATCCCGAACGGCGTCGACGCAGGGCGCTTCCAGCCGAACGCTGAGGCGCGAGAGGAGATGCGGCACAGGCTCGGCGCGGGCCACGAATTCGTGTGGCTGGCGGCCGGGCGCCTCCACTGGAAGAAGGACTATCCGACCATGTTGCGCGCTTTTGGCTCCCAGCAAGCAGGTCTGCTGCTGATCGCGGGCGAGGGGCCGGAAGAGTCCGCGCTTGGCGCGCTGGCCGCGGAACTGAAGGCCAACGTGCGCTTCCTGGGCCTGCGTGAAGATGTGCCGGAGTTGATGAATGCCGCGAACGGCTTTCTGCTCTCTTCGACGGTTGAAGGTCTGCCGCTCGCGCTGCTCGAGGCCGCGTCCAGCGCTGTTCCGTGCGTCGCGACCGATGTCGGCGGAGTTTCCGAGATTGTGCTCGACGGCCGGACCGGATTCCTGGTTCCGCCGGGCGACCCCGCGGCGTTGGGGCAGGCAATGGGCCGGTTGAGGCGCATGGCTCCACAAGCGCGCCGGCAAATGGGGGAAGCCGCACGCGAGCACGCGGTCGCGCACTTCGACATGGCCGCCGTGGTGGTGCGGTGGGAAAGACTGTACGAGGAGTTGCTGGGGAAATAGCCGTCCATGGATGTCACCAACCGCTTCGTGCTGGACTTCGCGGAACGGTACGCGCGCGATCAACCCGGCGCTCGCGTACTCGACTACGGGGGCGGGGCGGGCGAACTGGTGGCGGCCGCGCGCGCGGCCGGGTTGGAGATGTTCGGCGCGGACGTCTACTACGGCGGATCGGATGCTCTCAGGGAGGCGGAGCAGTCGGGCCTGGTCGGCGGCGTCATCCGGGAGATTCGCGAGGGAATCATCGAGTTCGATGACGCGTATTTCGATCTGGTGGTTAACAATCAGGTGATGGAACACGTCGAGGACCTCGACGCAGTGCTTGGGGAGATCCACCGCGTGCTGAAGCCGGGCGGGACTGTGCTGAGCCTGTAACCGTCGCGCGACGTGTTCCGGGAGGGCCACATCGGCATTCCGTTCTCGCACTGGTTCGGAAGAGGATCGCGGCTGCGCTTCGCCTATACGCTGACGTTGCGGGCGCTGGGTCTGGGGACTTGGAAGGAGCAAGCGCCGACGCGACGGCAGTGGACGATCGACAAGCTGAGATGGATCGACACGTACACGCGCTACCGCAGCCGGCGGGAGATCTTCGCGGCGTTTGGGCGTTACTACCGGAGCGAATTCCGCGAACCCGATTACATTCGTTTCCGCCTGCGCGACCATCGCGTCCTGGCGCCGGCGGCTCGGCTGCTCGACCTTCCGTTAGTCTCCGCTGCCGCCACGGCGGTCTTCCGCAAGCTGGCGTTTCTGGTGATGGTGTCACGAAAGGAACCCGCTTGAGAATCGCTTACGCAATCACGAGGACCGACGCAGTCGGGGGCGCGAGCATCCACGTGCGGGACCTGGCGCAGGCGATGATCGCGCGCGGGCACGAGGTGCGTGTTTTCCTGGGGGGCGAGGGGCCGGTCACGGAGCAACTTTCGGCCGCGGGAATCCCGTTTCGATCGCTGCGCTGGCTGCGGCGAGCGGTTCATCCGGTGCGGGACGCCCGCGCGTTTGGGGAACTCGTGCACGCGCTCGGTGAGTTCCAGCCCGACTTGGTCTCCACGCATACCGCCAAGGCCGGATGGATTGGGCGCGCCGCCTGCGCGCGCCTGGGATTGCCGGCCCTTTACACTCCCCACGGCTGGACAATCGGCGGCCGAATCTCCTCCGCGCATGGGCCGATCTTCCGGCTGGCGGAAAATGCCGCAGCGAGATGGGCGAGCGGAATCGTCTGCGTCTGCCAGTACGAGCGGGAACTGGCACTGCGCGCGGGAATCGCGGGGCCGGAGAAGCTTCACGTGGTCTACAACGGTGTTCGGGACATTCCCGTGGCGCTCCGCGCCGACCCGGCTGCGCGCCCGGTTCGGATCGTCTCGATCGCGCGGCTGGAGCCGCCCAAGGACCACCGGACGCTGCTCGAAGCCCTGGCGGCGCTGCGCTCGCTGGACTGGGAACTGGAACTGATCGGGGGCGGGCCGCTGGAGGAGGAAGCCCGGGGGCTGGCCGCCGCGCTCGGGATCGCCGGCCGCGTGCACCTGTCGGGATACCAGCCGGACCCGGCGGTCGCGCTGGCCCGCGCTCAGGTCTTCGTGCTGTCGTCGCGGTCGGAGGGTTTTCCACGCAGCGTGCTGGAAGCGATGCGCGCCGGGCTCCCGGTGGTGGCGTCCGATGTCGGCGGGGTACGCGAAGCCGTTTCCGAGGGGATCAACGGTTTGCTGGTTCCACCGGGAGAGCCGAAGGCGCTCGCGGGCGCTCTCGAAAAGCTGATTGCGGAGGCCCCGGAACGGCAACGTCTGGGCGCCGCAGCACGTCGAATCTACGAGGGACGTTTCCGTTTCGAGCGGATGCTGCAGGAAACCATGGAAGTGTATGATACGGTGGTAGACAGCAGCCGCTGGGAACGCAAGACGTAATCTTGATGAGCGCTTCGCTAAATCCATACCCGAACTCGAGGGCCTGGGCCCAGGTCATTCCGCAGCGAACGGGTTTGCTTCGTGCCAGGCCCCAGCGATTCAAGCGGTTGTTCGACGTGGTGTTCGCCTTGCTGCTCGGCCTCATCGTGCTGCCCTTGGGCCTGCTGATCGCCGGGGCCATCGCGTTCGAATCGGGAGGCCCGGTGTTGTTCGCCCACACCCGCATTGGCAGACGGACCCGGCGTTTCCGGCTGTGGAAGTTCCGGTCGATGGTGAGCGACGCGGACGAGGTTCTCCAGACCTACCTGGACCAGCACCCCGGCCACGCCCTGGAGTGGCGTTTGGCGCACAAGCTGAGGAACGACCCGCGCGTGACGCGCGTCGGCCGGTTTCTGCGAAGAACGAGCCTGGACGAGCTGCCCCAGCTTTGGAACGTGCTGCGCGGGGAGATGAGCCTGGTGGGGCCGCGGCCGATCGTTGAGGAAGAGATCGCGAAATACGGACCGGCTGTCGCGCTCTATTCGCAGGTGTTGCCGGGGCTCACCGGGCTGTGGCAGGTCTCGGGGCGCAACGACACCACCTACCGCGAGCGCGTCGAACTCGATTGCCGGTACATTCGCGCCTGGACCGCGATGGTGGACCTGCGCGTGCTGGTGAAGACGGTTCGGGTGGTGCTGGGCGGCCACGGGGCGTATTGATGGGGTAGTTGCGGAATCCCCGGCAACCGCTCCCTGGCGGTCGCGGCTCGGAAAGGGAGGGGACCGTTTACGAGTTTTGCATGTACCCCTGTCGCCCCGGGCGCTGAAGAATCGTTCATCCCGAGCGGCTCCGCGATCATCGCACGCAGTAGGGGCGGGTTGCGATGCGAACTGGGAGAATCGTGGCCGGTCTGCTCTTGTGTTCAGCGGTAGCCGGCGCGCAAGCATTGATTTCAGCCACCGGACCGGGCGGTCAGGCTGGGGTGTTTCCCATCGATGAGCCGGTGTTCGGATCCCGGGAATCTCGCAAGGACCTTCCATGCACGGTCGCCACGGTCAAGCCCGTGCTGGGATTCGACCTCCGCTTCCACACCGAGTACACCGTAAGCGTGCCAATGCAAGCGGTGTCGGGCCACGCGAACAGACTCACGCTAGTGTTTCGCGTCGCGCCGG
This sequence comes from Bryobacterales bacterium, assembly GCA_003137035.1. GTDB lineage: Bacteria > Acidobacteriota > Terriglobia > Bryobacterales > Bryobacteraceae > Fen-330. Next base: position 9,222 of record PLEM01000466.1, read on the forward strand.
AGAATACCCATGGCCAGCCGGTTTACTTCTTCCAAACGTTGCGGATTCCCGCCTTCGCGGAGTCTCCGGGCGGTGAAGCCTCTCTGGATGGCCGATTCGATCTTGGAGAAGGCAACTACCAGGTTGACTGGCTGTTGCGGGACCGGAGCCAGAAGATCTGCTCGGGGTCCTGGGATCTCTCGGCGAACTTGTCGGCCAAAGACCGGGGACTGACTTTGGACCTCCCGTTGGTGATCATGTTGACCGTACTCAGCATCGGTCCGTCGAAATTGATGACGCTCGTCCAGTCGAAGACCCGGATAGTCTCATAGGCTCCGCTGCTGTCTATCCGCAGGAGCAGGAAATGGTTGAACTGGATGGGGTAAGCCCACTCGCTATATGAGTAGGGCACATACGCATAGCCGTCGCCCCCTATGATGATGCCCCCCTCAGTCGGCATTTGCCCGCTTTGCGGCAGGGGCACGCTGCGAATTCAAAAGCCTCGGCCATACGACTGCAGTGTTCCGTCGAACGGTTCGAACGCCAGACTACACCCCGCCTCCCGCCCGTCCGATCCGTGCCATTTGGCTCGCACGATCCAACTCAAGTATGCTCTTGACGTTTTTCCTTCCAGGTCCGATTCCCAGAAGTGGAATCCCGCAGACAGCACTTCGATCTCGCCTCCCACGAACGGTTTCAGTTCCTCAAAAGGCAACGTACGAAGAAACTCGGCCTTGTGATCGGGCCCAAACTTGGCGCCAGCATCGTTCAGGGCCGCTATGACCTGTGCATCCGACCACTCCGGATGTCTATTCATTTCTTCGGCGAACTTGTCCCTCCGACCGTCGGCAACCGGGCCCCCCGCCGACATAAGCATCAGCTCTTTGTTCT
>PLEM01000378.1 GCA_003137035.1 Bryobacterales bacterium
AGAAGGTCCGCTTGCTGACGCGCGCGGGTCGGTAACCCGTTGAGAATCATCGCTCCGTTTCCGAGCCGCGACCGCGAGGAAGCGGTTTCTTCTGGCCAAAAGACGCGCCATCGAGCGAGGTAGTATATACTTGGCGGAAGCTGGGACGCCCAGTCGGAGCTTCCGGTTTCCCATGCCGGTTCTGGATTTCGGACGGCTCGGACGACGGCACCGAGGGCATCGCGCGCCAGTTTGCCGACCAGGGAGTGAAGCTGGTCGCGGTTGCCCTGTGCGCCCACGGGGCGTTCTACGGGCTGGTGCTGCTGGACCCGCTCATCCCCGAGCGCTTTCCCCTGAAGCGGCTCAGTTCTCCGGCGCGCACCGTGTTCGTGCTGATGCTGGCGGCGTTTTGCGCCGCTTTTGTTCTGTTCCTGCCGGCCACCGTATGGGGGCAGACGAAGGTGAACGTGGATGGCCCAGGCTCCGATGCCCTGAAGTAATCGCGGCGGACGTGTGACAATAACTCTTCGGGCAACACCAGTCGTCGACACTCCCGATCTCGAGGAACCCATGCAGCAAGAAGCAAGGCCCACTCGTCGAAGCCTCCTCGGAGGCGCCGCGGCAGCGGTCAAAAGCATCGATACGGGAACGCCCGCAACGATCGCGGACCTGATCCGCCTCTGATGCACTCTCCCGACCAACTCTTCTTCGAGTCGCAGGAAGCCCAGTACGAGCTCCTCGACTTTCAGAACGAAGAAGACCTGGCGGCAATGACCGAAGTCCTGTGCTCGCGCGATGAACGCCGCCCGCGAGCCGTCTTCCTGGTGGGCGAACCGGGGATAGGGCGCAGGTACTTCCTGGATGCGGCGGTGTGGCGGGCGCGGCGCGCGGGCACATCCGTTGTGGTCTGCACGATTGACCTGGCGGGCTACGATCCAGCCTCCGGCACTCTGGAAACCTATGCCCGGCACCAGCTTGCCAGGTGCACCCGGGAGCACGATCGCAGCCGCATCTCCCAACTCCTGGAGGAGGCGAAACTCGAAACGATCACCGGAGGCCGGCACGCCTTCGCGGCCTCGGCGCTCTCCATCGCCCTGAGCCTCGATCTGCCGCTTCGGGAAGTTCTGGAGCCCGAAAGCCCGCCGCGAGAAGGTTTGAGCCGCCTGCTCCACCGGCTCACCGAAACCCAAGTCCTCGCGGTCCGCGTGCTGGAGGCTGCGGAGCTCCCCGCCACGTTGTCCGCCTTTCTGCTGGAGGAAGCCGAGATCAACCCCAACCTGGTTCTGGCGTTCCTGTGCCATCCGAGGTTCGAATGGCCCAGAGAGGCGCCACTACCGCAGTCGAAGCGCTTCGAGCTGCTGCCGCTCGAGGAATACGAGGTCCGCGCCGCGGTGAACCGGCGCTTCCAACCCAATTCGTTGTCTGACGAACTCTGCCGGACGCTCTGTGAGTGCAGCCACGGGTTGCCGGGAAGGCTGGCTCTCCAAATGGCGGACCTGCTGGGCGCGGGCCGGATCACCGGGTACCCCGGAGGCGGTTGGCGTCTTGTCGAAGGTGGCCTCGAATCGGAAGAGTTGTCCCCGGACCTCCAGCAGCCACTGCGAACTCGCCTCTCCCAGCTTCCGCCGAAACTGCGGGAGCCGGTTAGCCGCTTTCTGAAATTGGCTGCGCTCGCCGGAGACCAGATCCCGGTCGATCTCCTGCTTGCGCACCTGGGGATATCCGGAGACGATCGGGAAACGCTGCTCGATCTGCTCGACGATTCCTTCGGCCCGGATTCCGGCCAGCCGCTCTTCCTGGATTTCGAATACCGGCATCCGGGGCTTCCGGGGCAGCTCGTGTATGCCTTCTCCGATCCGCTGGCGCGGCTGGAGATTCTCCGGCACATGACCCCGCAGGAGCGGTCGATTCTCGGGACTGGTCTGCTGGCCTTTCTGGAAAGCGCTTTGCCGCCCGTAACTCGCGACGCGGCTCGCCTGTTCCTCGAGATCGCGACGCAGGCGGGCTCCGAACAGGAACAGCAGAAGTGGGCGCGCGAACTGGCCTGGTGGATCGGCGGCGACGAGTCCGGAGAGCTTCCAGGACTGCTGCGAAAAGCGGTCCGGCAGCGCCGCATGACTCCAAACCTGGTTTGGATGGTGGTGGACGGAACGGAATACCGGTGGCCCCCCGGCCGGAGACTCGCTGTTCTGGATGCGCTCCGCGTGCCGGTGAAGGGCGAACCGCGGATCGAGGCCAACTCCGGCGCGGAGCGCGACGCCGAGGACCACCGCACCGACCACAGCGTGGTGCCGGTCGAGAGGCTCGCGGAGTTCCACTACCGGCGCGCCCGCCTTCTGCATGACATGGGACGGTTCCCGGAGGCTCTGGCGGAGGCTGCCCTGGGCCTGGAGTGCGCTCCCATGGAGCCGCTGCTCGAGGCCGCGCTGCATGAGGTGACCGGCCTCATCAAGCTGAACCTGGGAGAACTGGAAGCGGCCACCGGCGCCCTCGAGCAGGCGCTGGAGGTCCGCAGCCGGGTTCTCGAACCCAATCACTACATTGTGGTTGCCAGTTTGAACAACCTCGCGGAAATCTACCATGCTCAGGGCCGCGACGAGGACGCCGAGCGGATCAGAAAGCAGATCCAACCTCCCACCACGGGAGAATAGGAGCCTGGGGTGAAAGTCCCGTTCAGGGCGCGGACGCAGGCGAAACCGCCTGCGCCACAAGTAGCATCGACGGCGTGAGCCACTGTGGGGCAGGCGGTTTCGCCTGCCACGGACTTCCACCACAAGCGGATAAGGCCGCCCGATTACAGCAGCGGCTTGAGCCCTTCGGACCGCACCGTCCAGGCGTCCGGAGGGAAACCCGGAGCGTGCGCTTTCGGCCCGCCCTGCCAGCCTCCCGCCATCAGCGCCACGGCCGCCAGCAGCCCTCCGTTTCCGGGCAGGTACAGAGGCAGGTTGGGCCGCTGGTAGTTGTGGCCGTTGGGCAGGTACACGTTTTTCGGACTCTCCATCAGGAGCGCATCCACGGCGATCTGCGTTTCGCCGAGCCGCGCGGCCGTCATCGCCACCATCGGGAAATCCCAGCCCCAGGTATCCGGCCAGCGCCACTCCCGCATGACTTTCTTCAGCGTGCGGCGCATGGTTTCGCGATCCACGCCCTCGCCCGGCAGCACGCCCAGGGCGACGAGCATCGAAGGATGGTCGCGGTTCCGCTCGGTGAAGGTCTGCGGACAGTTCTCGTGCGCCAGGTAGACGCCGTCCTTGGCCGGCAGCGCCGAGAGATTCCTGCGCACCTTCTCCCATGCCGGCTCCGGAGGCAGGCCCAACCGCCTGCGCCAGCGTTGCGCCAGTTTCAGCCCGTGCGCCCAATAGGCCAGCTCGAAGGTGGGATTCCAGGTCTCCCGCGCCGGATGATTCTCCTGCGCCGGAATCACCGGCGGCCCCAGCACATAGCGCCGCCGCGCCGCGTCCCAATGCGCGTACGACGCCATGAAATGGGCGGTCTCGAACACCAATGGCGCGTAGATCTCCAGGATCTCGCGCCACGGCATGGACTGGAAGCAGAGCTCGGCCAGACAGATCGGATGCGGCTGCTGCCAGATCAGCAGCGGGCCGACCGGCGAGGGCGAGTCGCGGCCCTCCGGCCCCACCATCTTGGGCCAGCGCGCACCCTCGTAGCCCTGGCTCCGCGCCTTCGCAAGCGCCATGGGCAGGATCTGCCGATACCAGAGCATGCTTTTCCAGAGCAACGGGGTCCGTCCCCACAGCGCGAAATGCGCGGCGTGCCACCAGTGCATCTCGAGGTGGAACTTGCCGTACCAACTGTTGCAGGTGAGCCCGGTCTCCTGCGGCGGCCGCGAGCCGGAGCACTGGATCGCGGTCAGGTACTGCGACAGCACCATGCGCCGCTCGAGCTCCTTCGCGCGCGGGTCCTTGCTGCCCTCCAGATCGACGGCGGCGCCGCCCTGCCAGAAGCCGCTCCAGTGGCGCTCGCTGGCCAGGAACGCCTCGGCTGGCGCAGTCCCCGTCAATCGCACACCTTGGGGCGAGAACTGACACACCCAGCCGAACTGGCCCCACCCCCGAAGGTGGAACAGGTGCGGCCCGGCCTGCTCCATCTCGGCCTTGCCATGCGGAACGATGCTCACATAGTAGCGGTCATTGTCCAACTCGCGGCGAAGACTGAACTCGCCGGCCTCGCGGCTCACGACCACGGTCTTGTGCGCCCCGACGCTCGTCCAGTCCGCCGCGTTCATCCGCGGCGAAGCGTACGGGAAGTCGAACAGGACCGTCAGCGGCTCCCGCGATTCAATCTCCACCGCCAGCAGGTCCAGCGACGGATGGCAGCAGGTCCGCACCGTAACCGGCTGTCCTTTCACGCGGAAGGAACTGGTCAGGATTCCGGTCCACAGATCCAGGGTCTGACGGGTTTCCGAGACGTCCGCCCGGTTCAGCCGCAGCCCGATCCGGCCCAGGTGCAGCCGGTGCGGGTTCTCGCGAAGCCAGTCGAACAGNNGGAAAGCTGTGCCAGCCCCACTGCGATTGAGTGCACAGGGGAATGCCGCCCTCGTACGCCTCGGGAAACGTCTGCAGCCCGGTCAAGTCCGCGGTGAACGCGAATTCGCCGTTGCCCACCGAGAGCGGCGCGCGGGGGTTGAACTCCGTCAGGGTGGGGTTGTGCCGCTGCACCAGCCGCTTGCGGTCGATGGGTTCCTCGGACCCGCCACGCGCCAGCGATCCGGCGGCCAGGCAAAGCGGCGCATTTTGGAGGAACCGCCGCCGGCTATGCATTCGCTCGATCACTACTTGCCGGCCGGCAGTTGGAAATCGACCTTCTGTCCCTCGTTCAGCCGGGCGGACAGATCGCGGTCCACCAGCGCCAGGGACGTTTGATTGTGTTTGCCGCGGGGAGTGATGTAGTGCAGCGTCTCGCCATCCACCCAGTACGCCGCGGCCGTGTACACCGAGCGGTCCTTGAGCGCGATGAAGAACACCACCGAATCGCCGTCCGACGATTCCGCCGGCGCGTTCGAAGGGGCTTGGTACGTGCGGGTCCCCGAGGAATCCGCCGGAGGCATCTCCCGGCCGTCCGGCGCGTACTCGGTCACTCCCGGTCTGGCCGCATCCGACCCGAAATACTGATTGATGACAACCGGCGGGGCCGCGGCCTGCGGGGGAGCGACCACCGTCACATTGGGAGTCTGCTGATAGGGATACGAGTAGTCATAGCCCCCGACATAGACCGGATACAGAAACGGAACCACCGCCCCGCCCCTTCGCCCCCGGGATGAAGCGCCCGTGTACGGCGGATAGCCGCCGATCGTCGCCCCAAGCCGGTACGGGAAGCTTGCCGCGAACGGGTCGACCATCGCGGGCGGCCCCCCCGTCCCCGGAAACACCACGTTCCCGTAGCCGCTCGAAGATCCTTGGGTTCGGACCGCGCCCGCGCCGTCGCGGTGCTGCGCCATCGCGCCTGCCGAAAACGCCAACGCCAGGATTGCGGTAGCTACATACTTCATGACCACCCTCCCATTGTGAGCTTACCACTGGGACGCACCGCCCGGACTCTTGTCTCATGCAAGAT
>PLEM01000077.1 GCA_003137035.1 Bryobacterales bacterium
GGTTCTGCTGGAGGATGTTGAACAAGGCCTTGGCTTGTTGCGGGCTGAGGTAGATGCCCTGGAAGTTCTGGACCGAGACCCTATCCGGGGCGGTCTGGCTGACCGTGCCGAACGACAGGAAGAAGTCCCAGAGGTTCGCACGTACCTGGACGCTGTTGGCGTAGTTCTCGCGGTATTCGGGAGCTTTCAGAAGCTCGACATGCGGTTGCGGCGTTGTCATATGGTTAGCTCTTGCCGGAGCCTTTGGCCCGGTCCATGTATTTCAGGTTAGCGACATCGAGGCGGATCAGGTCGCCGTTCTTGATGAATTGCGGGACCATGATCTCGACCCCGCTTTCCAACCGCGCGGCTTTCCAGACGCTGTCCACCTGCTGGTGGACTGGAGGGGTGGTCGCGGCCACGCGCACCTCCAGAACGTCGGGAAACGAAACGCTGACGGGACGGCCCTCGACGGATTCCACGGCCACGCGCATCTCGGGTTGCAGCAGCGCGGCCTGCGGGCCGATGGTCTCGCGCGGGATGGCGATCTGCTCGAAGGTGCCGGGGTTCATGAAGTAGCAATCGCCGCCATCGTCGTAGAGGTAGTCCATAGGCTGCTTCTCGACGTCGAGTTCTTCGAGCTTCAGATCGGGGCGGAAGCTGTGCTCCCAGAGGGATCCGGTGGACAGATTCTTCAGGCGGGCGTGCGTTTGGCCAACCATCTTGCCCTGTCCCGGATGGTACTCGGCGAACAGAACCCGGTAGGGCTGCCCCTCGAAGCGGACCGCCATTGCAGCGCGCAGTTGCGATGCCGCGACCATCGGTTCCTCCCGCGTCGGACTACGGAATCCAGGATACTACAGCGGGTGGCAGCACCGAACCGCGACCGTGAGGGAGCGGCCACCCGCTTCCGCCACAGGCTGCTAAGCTTGACCTGATGGTCAGAGTTGCAATCAGTCTCGGGTGCCTGCTCGCCGCAGCGGCGCTCGGGGCGCCCGCCCCTCGACTGGCGGGGGCGCCCAAACCGATGGTTGCCGACAAGATTAAGGACCGATTTGTCCCCGCTCCTTACGATCGCCAGAAGATCCGCGGATTGCTCGGCGAGAGGATGCGGGTGAACCTCGATGGACGCCTGCTACACGTCAACGAGGCCGCGCTGCTGGCGGGATTCCGGAAGCGGCCGGGAAATCAGCCGTGGATCGGGGAGCACGCCGGGAAGTTCCTGCACGCGGCCACCAACACCTGGGCCTACACCGGCGACGAGCGGCTCAAGGTTCTCATGGACCGCATGGCGCAGGAGTTGATCGCCGCCCAACTGCCCGACGGGTACCTGGGAACCTACACCGACGACCAGCGCTGGACGAGTTGGGACGTCTGGGTGCACAAGTACGACCTGATCGGGTTGCTGAGCTACTACGCGGTGACGGGCAACCAGCCGGCGCTGGATGCGGCGCGCAAGATCGGCGACTTGCTGGCGCTCACCTTTGGGGACGGCCCGGGCCAGCGGGACATTATCAAGTCCGGCACGCACGTGGGCATGGCGGCGACCAGCGTCCTGGAGCCGATGGCCATGCTGTACCGCTACACCGGCGAGCAGCGCTACCTGGACTTCACACGCTACATCCTGCGGGCGTACGACCGGCCCGACGGCCCCAAGCTCGTCGTGTCGCTCACCACGACGGGCAATGTGTTCCACACAGCCAACGCCAAAGCCTACGAGATGATGTCGAACCTGGTGGGCCTCACCGACCTCTACCGGCTCACCGGCGAGGAGGCGCTCTTGAAACCCGCCCTGGCGGCGTGGAAGGACATCGCGGCCAACCGGCTGTACCTCACCGGAACCACCAGCGCCAGCGAGTATTTCCAGGACAACGGGGAGCTGCCGGGCGAGGAGAGCGCGGGCGTGGGCGAAACCTGCGCGACGGTAACCTGGCTGCAACTGAACTGGCAGTTGCTGCGCCTCACCGGCGAGCCGCAGTACGCCGACCAGATCGAGCGCACGGTGTTCAACCATCTGACCGGCGCTCAGGATGCCACGAACGGGAACTTCTGTTACTTCACCCCGCTGGTGGGCAAGAAGCGGCCCAGCGCGACCATCAGTTGCTGCCTGTCGAGCGGGCCGCGCGGGATCTCGCTGATCCCGGAGCTGGTCTGGGGAATGCGCGAGGACGGGCCGGCGGTGCTGCTCTACGCTCCCGGCGAGGCGACCATCCCGGTGCGCGACGGCCTCGAGGTTCTTCTACGCGCCGAGACCCGGTTCCCCTCCGACGGCGCGGTGACGCTGACCGTGCGGACCCCGCGCGTGGCGCGCTTCCCGCTCTACCTGCGCGTTCCGTCGTGGTGCTCGAAGTTCACGGCAACGGTGAAGGGCGAGGTTACCGAAGGAAAGCCCGGACAGTTCGTCAAGCTCGACCGAAGCTGGCTGCCGGGGGAGACGGTGCAAATCCAGATGGATCTGCCGGTGCGGGTGGCTCTGGGCGGCAAAAGCTACGGCGAGTATGTGGCCGTGCTGCGCGGGCCGCAGGTGCTGGCGCTCGAGGCCTCATTGAACCCGCTGGTCCCCTATCCCCACCGCGCCGCGCCCAAGTCGGTTAACCCGGCCGGGCTGGGATTAGTGGAAACCAAGGCCGGGCCGAACTGGCCGCAGGCATACATGATCGACGGCGCCGTGGCGGGAAGAACGCAGCCACTGGTGCTGGTTCCGTTCGCCGACGCGCTGAATTACCGAGTGTGGCTGATCCGGCCGGAGCGGAGCGCGGTAGGGCCGGTGGCAGTGACGGCGTTCGGGAGGGAATCCTGGTCGCGGGCCGGGACCGAGAACGGCTCGATCTGCGACGAGCGCCCCGACACCTACCGCAACACGTTCACCGCGCGCCCCGCCAAGCAGGATTGGTACGCGGTGGAGATCGACCAGCCGGCGACCATCGCGCGGGTGATGTACCGCCACGGCAGGCTGTTCTCCAACGGCGGCTGGTTCGACACTTCGGAAGGCAAGCCGCAGATCCAGCTCAAGCGCACGGCGAAGGGGACTTGGGAAACCGTCGCCACGCTGGACAACTACCCCAATGCGACGGCAAACCAGGCCCCCGGCCTGCGTGAAGGCGAGGCGTTCTCCGTAAGGCTGAAGGAGCCGGTGAAAGCGGTGGGCATCCGCATCCTCGGCAAGCCGGGCGGGCAGTTCTCGAGCTGCGCCGAGCTGGGCGGCTACGAGCGCTGAGGGCGCGGGGCGGATGTAGCGAATGCCGGGCTTGGGCTCAGCGGAAAAGCCCTAGCATGTAGGCTACGAGGAGAATCAGCAATACGGTACCCAGCCCTATCCCCGCGCCTCCACCGGAACCCCAGCGGCTGTAGCCGTAATACCCTCCGCCGCCTCCGAAAATCAACAACAGAACGATAATCAGTATCAGCATTCCGGACCTTCCTCTCTTATGAATCTCGGCGCCGGAGCAGATCCCCAGCTACTTTCTGCGTGCCACCACGAGCGCGATGCCGCCAATGAGCGCCAGTGCGCCTGCAACGGGCGGAAACAGTACGTTGTGTGTCTTGTCGCGAGAAGCGTGAATCGGTCCGATGTCGACCACGGTTTCCCTGGTCGTGTAGGAGAAACCTCCCCACACAAGCCCGATCAAACCAAGCACGATCAAGATAACGCCGAGCGTTTTGATCATGGCAGCGTCCTTCGGCGGCGACTACGTTGCCCAGTCCTACTTATTTCTCTAAGACCGATTCAATCTTCCCGATCTTCTTCTGGATCTTTCCGGCGAGGTTTTCACCTTGGCCTTCACCCTCTAAGTCGGGGTCATTCACGATCTGGCCGGCTTTCTCTTTGACTTTGCCCTTCACTTCATGAAGCTGGCCTTCAACCTTATCCTGCGTACTCTGTTTCATATGTGGTCTCCCTCTCGTTGGAATCTTGCCAGGATCGGCAAGTGGCAGGGTCTTCGTTGCCTGCCGGTACGTCTATTGCCCCGATCGAAGTTCTTCTACTGCACGAAACCAGTCCACTTCCGGCGAACCTTCCGGACGGCTCCGGGCTTGCCAGAGCCTATAAGCGAGTGCGGCGATATCCTGCTCTTTGGCTGCATGAGCGGCAACTTCGGAGCCATGCTCCATCCCCTCTTTCGGATGCTCCTGGAGTGTGTGCAGGTAAGCCCTACTCGAGTGCTCAAGGGCTTGTCTGGAGCTTTCATGTCCGGTGAGGTGATCTTCTTTTCCGTGGTGCTCGGCGCCGGCGCGATGGGCGTGGGCGGCAAGGTCGTGGTGCTCCGCGGCGATCTGCTGCGACTCGTGCATATCCACCCTCATGCACGTGCCGCGCCGTGATTCGCTTCGATGCAGACAAAGGCCTGGCCACCGAAGGCGCGTGCGAGAGTTGCGGCCAGAAGTGCAGGATCTGCTTGAATCATGCAGGTTTCGGAACCTGGGCACATCGGATAGAATACGGTTGCGCGATTTCACCACACCTGTAGACTAGAGTCGTAGGGCGATTGCGCCAGTTCCGCCGGCGGGTGGAGCGGCGCAGCAGGAGACGTACTATGCAATTGGTTGGAAGGGTGTGGGAGCGCGTCTGGATACACGATGCACTGGGAAGGGCGGCCCAGTTGGCGTACTTTTTTCTGCTCTCCCTGTTTCCTTTTCTCTTGTTCCTTACCGCTTTGCTGGGCGCCTTCGTCGAGTCCAGCGCGGCGTTGCGAATGCGGCTGCTGGAGTATATCAGCGCCTTTGCTCCCTTCCAGACTCAGCTTCTGTTCAGCAAGACACTGGACGAGATCAGCGCTTCGAGCGGGAGCGGCAAGATTGCGCTCGGCTTTTTGACCGGGATCTGGATTGCCTCCTTCGGCACCGGGGCCATTCAGGAAGGCCTTCGGCTGGCTTATGGCGTCAGGGAAACCCGCCCTTGGTGGAGGGCGGGCCTCGGCACCGTCTTTCTGACCATCGCCTTCGTCTGGCTGGGAGCCGTCGTCATGGGCGTGGTGCTGTATGGCGGAATGATCGGCCGGTTTCTGGCCGCAAGTTATGGCCTGGGCGCGGAGTACCATCTGGCTTGGCGGGTGCTGCAATGGCCGCTTCTGCTGGTCTTTGCCTTTGCATTTTGTGCTCTCACTTACCGGTTCGGCTTGGGCCTGCGCGGGCGGCCGGGGAGAAGAGTGGCGCCCGGATCGGTGGTTGCCGTCGGCCTGTGGCTGGCCGCATCGTTCGGGCTGCGCGTGTACCTTTTCCTGGTTCCTCCTTACAGCAGGGTCTATGGATCGATGGGAGCGGTGATCGCACTATTGCTGTGGCTATACTTGACCGGGGCCGCCATCCTGATCGGCGGCGAGGTGAACGCGGAATGTGAAAGCGCCGCGCTCTCCAGCCGGCCGGCGAAGGGCGATGCCTCGGCAGTGTCCTGAAACACCAGATCGCACTTCGCTTGAGACGTTCCCACGCAAAGGGCCGCATTGAACGGCCGGACCGGCAGCGATGGCGGCGATCGGGAGGGAATCCTGGTCGCGGACTGGGACCGACAACGGCTCGATCTGCGACGAGC
>PLEM01000304.1 GCA_003137035.1 Bryobacterales bacterium
ATCTCCATCCTCGGCAGTTCCGATGAACCGCCCAATAGCGTACCGGCCCGGTGGCCGGGATTGGAGAATGAAAGATGCTACACATTTCTGAGATTGACCTGGGTTCCTGCAAGATTTCCATTGAGACAGGCAAGGTCGCAAAGCAGGCGAACGGCGCGGCCGTCGTTCGCTGCGGTGATTCCGTGGTGCTGGTGACGGCGTGTATGGCGCCGGAGCCTAAGGTAGGCGCGAGCTTTTTCCCGCTCACGGTGGATTACCGCGAATACACGTACGCTGCGGGGAGGTTTCCCGGCGGCTACATCAAGCGCGAGGGACGCCCCTCGGAGAAAGAAGTCTTGACCTGCCGGCAGATCGACCGGCCGATCCGCCCGCTGTTCCCGAAGGGTTTCAACCACGAGACGCAGGTGATCGCCATGGTGCTGTCCGCCGACCCGCAGTTGAACCCGGACACGCTGGCCATGGTGGGAGCGGGCGCCGCGCTGGCGCTCTCCGACATTCCGTTCCCCGAAGTCCTGGCCGCGGTCCGCGTGGGGCTGGTGAACGGGCAGTACATTGCCAACCCGACCTACGATCAGGTGCGGGAATCCAAGCTGAGCATCACCGTGGCCGGCACCGAGGCCGGCATCGTGATGGTGGAAGCGGGCGCTCAGGGGGCCAGTGAGGCCGAGGTGCTCGATGCCATCGATTTCGGCCACGAGTGCTGCAAGAAGATCGTCGCGGGCATCCGCGAACTGGTCGAGAAGGCTGGCAAGCCCAAGATGGTGTTTACTCCGCCGGTGCTCGACCAGGAACTCCGCGACCAGGTTTTCGCGCAATACCGCACCGAGCTGACCGACGCGCTGGACACTCACAAGTACCCCAAGGCGGAAAGCTACGCCAAGAGCGACGCCCTCAAGAAGCAGGTGATCGAAGGCGCGGCCGAAGAGCAGAAGCAGGAGGCCGGCAAGGTGTTCGAAGCCCTGAAGGAGCGCATCTTCCGCGACCAGGTCCTGGGCGACCGGCGGCGGCCGGATGGCCGGTCCTTCGATGAGATTCGGCCGATTTCGGTCGAAGTCGGCGTGCTTCCCCGGACGCACGGCTCGGCGCTGTTTACCCGCGGCGAAACTCAGGCGTTGGTCACAGTCACCCTGGGCACGAAGGACGACGAACAACGGCTCGAACTGCTCGAGGGTGGTGAAACTTCGAAGCGCTTCATGGTGCATTACAACTTCCCGCCGTTCAGCGTGGGCGAGGTCGGCTTTATGCGCGGCGCGGGCCGGCGCGAAATCGGCCACGGCGCGCTGGCGGAGCGCTCGCTCTCGGCGGTGATCCCCGACGAGACCGCGTTCCCTTACACCATGCGCGTGGTAAGCGACATCCTGGAGTCGAATGGCTCCAGTTCGATGGCTACGGTGTGCGGCGGGACGCTCGCTCTTATGGATGCGGGCGTGCCGATCGCCTCGCCGGTGGCGGGCATCGCCATGGGGCTGGTGATCGAGGGAGACCGCCACGCGGTGCTCACCGACATCGCCGGCGCCGAAGACCACTACGGCGACATGGACTTCAAGGTCGCCGGCACGCGGAAGGGTATCACCGGACTCCAGATGGACATCAAGGTGCCCAAGGTGACCACCGCGATTATGCGCGAAGCGCTGGACCAGGCGCTCCGCGGCCGCTTGTTTATTCTCGGCAAGATCGAAGAAGTGCTTTCGGCGCCGCGCCCGGAGCTCTCCCCTTACGCGCCCCGCATTTACACCTTGACGATCCCGACGGACAAGATCCGCGAATTGATCGGTCCGGGAGGCAAGATGATCCGCAGCATCGTCGAGCAGACCGGCTGCAAGATCGATGTCGAAGACGATGGCACGGTCCATATCTACTCGGCCGACGAAGCTTCGGCTGCCAAAGCGACCCAGATGGTCACCGACATCGGGGCCGTGGCCGAGGTGGGCAAGACCTATCTGGGCAAAGTGGTCCGGCTGGTGGAATTCGGCGCGTTTGTCGAGATCTTCCCCGGCACCGACGGCCTGCTGCACATCAGCGAGATTTCCGAGAGCCGCATCAAGAACGTGCGGGACGAGTTGCGGGAAGGCGACCAGATCCTGGTGAAGGTTCTGGCGCTGGAAGGCAACAAGATCAAGCTGAGCCGCCGAGCGGTTCTCAAAGAGCAGCGCGAGAAACTCAAGACCGGGAAGAACTGATCCCATTATGCGCGGAGTCCAGCCAGGACTCCGCGCATATACCCAAACGACTTCGCCATGCCCGGCAGCGGGTTGTCGGCGTCGATCTCGTACTCCAGATTCACGCAGCCCTGGTAGTTCATTTTCTTCAGGGCCTTGAAGATCCCCACCACCGGCATGGCGCCGTCGCCGACCGGACACTGGCTGCCCTTGTCCTTGAGGTCGCGCAGATCCTTGATGTGCAGGTCCAGCAGACGCGCGCCCGCCTCTTGAATCGACTCCACCGCTCCGACACCGGTTCGCGCGGTATGGCCGACATCGATGCAGACCCCTACCCGCGGATCCATTCCTTGAATCGCCTTCAGCGCCACCTGCGGCGAGGGGAAGTTCTTGTCCTCCGGCCCATGGTTGTGGAGCGCGACCGGGATTCCGTATTCCTTGACGAACTTCTCGACGCGCGGCAGCGCCTGGTGGGTGGTGCCGATGACCATCAGCGGCATGCCGCAGGTCTTGGCGTATTCGAAGTAGCGGCGGATGTCGTCGTCCTCGTCCTTAATTACGTAGATGGTCGATCCGCCGACGATCTTGAGGCCGACCCTGGCGAAGTCTCCCGAGCCTTTCTGAAGTTCCTCGGGCGTGCTGCGATAGGGCAGGTGCATCTCCTTGACGCTGACGTAAGTGACGTTCAACTGCTTGATCGTGCGGATGGCCAGGCCGCGCTGGAACTCGCGCAGCGAGTAGCTGGCCACCCCGAGTTTGAGGTCCTCGGCGCCGTCCCCCGGCGGGGCCGCGGCCCCGGCGCCGGCAAGTCCGGCCGCAACCGCGCCGCCCAGAAATCCGCGCCGGGTGGAATCCATGGTCATAAGTTCCGTTCCTCCTAGGGTGAAACCTGATGATAACGCAACGGAAACCGGGGCCTTGCGGGGCGGATAAAGGGGTGGTATTCTCGGACCGAATCGACGCGCCCAGGCGATTCGCCGGCGCGCACCGGGCAAGACCGGCGGCGCCAGGGTCATTTGCATGCTCTCTGAGTTACTGATTCTGCTGTTCGCGCTGGTGCTGCTGTTCTACTGGTTCCGCTACAACTGTCACTCCCTGCTGCGCACCGCCGCCACCGGCGAACGCGCCAAACAAGTAGCCGCAGCCAATGAATTGCGCTTCCCCTTCGTTCTGGAATACCTCCAGACCGAGCTTACGGTGGAGGAACTGGAGGCGCTGGATCAATGGCTGCTGCGCGACTACGAAGTCCTCACCTGCCTGCTGCGCTACACTTCCGGACTGCGTCTGCGCGGCCATAGCATTCAGCAGCGCATCCTGATGCTGGACTTCAAGCTCCAGCAGAAATGGTTCGGGGCCACCCGGAAGTACCTGTCCGGCCCGCCGCGGCGATCGCTCGAGGAGCGGTCGCACATCCTGGCGCACTTCGCCAACACCATGAGCACGCGCAGCGCAGTGGTTTCCCGCGCGTGAGGTGACGCGATTGACTGAGTTCGATTCTGAGTTGGACCGGCGGCGGGTGATGGCGGCGTCCCACGAGGAATTAGGCGCAAGCGTCGCCGGCGATCCGGAGCGGTACTTCAACATTCTGACCGGCGACGCAGTGTTCCTTCCGCCCAACTCACTGCCGAAAGCCGGCCCCGAGCTGCGGCAGGGGCTCCGGGATTTTCTGGCACAGGTAGCGGTCGAGTGTCTCGACTCCGTGCACGGGGAGACGGTAGTGGCCGGGGACATCGCGTACCACGAGTACGCCTGCACTTAGAGGGCGACTCCGAAATCGGACGGCCAGCCGGCCGTGACGCACTTCAAGGGCCTGCATATCGCCAGGCGGCTCCCCGACGGGTTCTGGAAGCTGGCTCGGAACATCTGGAACACCATCCCCGCGGCCGGATAGAACCTATAGTTTCCGGCACGAAACTCCTGGAGAAAACGTCTAAGCTAGGGTGATGACGGACCGTCCTACCCGCCGCAGTCTTCTTGTCTCCGCTTTGGCCACCCCCGTCGCCGCATCGCGGGTCTCAGCCGCCGCGCCTCAGGCGCGCTACCGAACCCTCGGCAAGACCGGCCTCAAGGTCTCCGAAGTAGGTTTCGGCACCGAGGCCGTGAGCGACATCAGTATCTACAGCCGCGGTCTCGACCTCGGCATCAACTTCTTCGACACCTCGCGCGACTACGAGCGCGGCAGCGCCGAGCGCATGCTGGGCAAGGCGCTGGCCGCACGCCGCAAGGACGTGGTGTTTTGCAGCCGCTCCTACGCCAAGGGTGCCAAACAGTTCAGCGCCGATCTCGACCTCAGCCTCAAGGAGGCCGGGACCGACTACTTCGACGTCTTCTACATCGGCGCTAAGGACAATCCGAAGGATGTTCCCGACGACATGCTCGAAGCCCAGGCCGCCGCGCAGAAGGCCGGCAAGATCCGCTTCAAGGGCCTGAGCACCCACCGCATCCGGGCCATGGAGCCGCTGCTCGCGTGCCGGCACTTCGACGTGATTCTGGCGCCCTACAACTTCACCAAGGGCAAGTTCGACTACACCCCGTCGGTGGACGAAGCGGCCATCGAGAAGTGCAACAAGGACGGGCTCGGCGTAGTCGCCATGAAGGTGATGGCCGGTGGCGCTCGGTTCAATCGCGAGCGCAACATGCCGTTGAAGGGTTTCTTCGACAAGAACCCTGGCGCGCACCTGTCGGCGCTCAAGTGGGCGCTTCGCACGCCCTTCGTCCACACCACCGTGCCCCGCATGACCAACGTCGAGATGCTGGAGGAGAACGTCCGCGCCATGTCCGAGCGCTACGGCTCCGAGGACGAGAAGATTCTCATCGCGCACCTGGAACGAATCCGCCCCTACGTCTGCCGCATGTGCGGCGCCTGCGACGGCGCCTGTCCCCGCGGCCTGCCCGTCTCCGACCTGGTCCGCTTCGTCACCTACGCCGACGGCTACGGCGACTTCCCGATGGGCTACCGCCGCTTCCAGGCGCTGCCGGCCGAAGTGCGCGCCGTACGCTGCACGGACTGCCGCGCCTGCGCCGTGCGCTGCCCGAGCGGCGTCCATGTGCGCGAGCGGTTGATCCGCGCCCAAGAACTGTTCGTCTAGTTGCGCACAATCATGCGCGGGCGCCAAATGAGGTCTGGCCGGCCCCGGCTTGGCACGTCCGAGCCGCCTGGCTGAGAGCCCCGACCATTATTAAAGTCCCCCTTCCGGAGTCTCCCTTCCGATTGACACGGCCCCCGAACGGGGATAGCGTTGGAAGAGGGGAAACACCGCATGCAACTTCCACTGCCATCCCTAGACTCGAAGAGCAAGAGCGTGCTGCGAGTGCTTCGTGACCGCAAGGTCGCAAGCGGCTGGGAGATCGTCAAAACGACTGGCCTGACACCGGTTGATCTGACCGCCGCCGTGGGCAGTCTGATTGCCAACGACCTGGTCGAGACCCGCGGTGATTGCCTGGGCGCCGAGGCGGCGCTGGAGTGCTACTTCAACTTGCGGCCGTCCTCGTCCGCGCTGGCCAACATGGTCCTCAGCATTCCGGCGTAAAGGGGGTCGGGAAATGGACCTTTCGGTGTCGCCCGACCTCGACGCCATGTATTGTTATCTCCTCGTCCTGGTCATCGGCTTGATCGTCGCCCGGGCGCGCGTCAGTGCGCTGTTTGAAGGCTTCCGCGGCGCCTGGATCATGGCCGGAACCTGGTTCCTCTTCGCCGCCTACACGCTCACGCCCGTCGTCCTGTTCTGGCTGCTTGACCGCACCAACGCCCTCTCCGACACCTCCCTGTTCGGTGCCGTGCTGGTTGCCATCGCCTATCGCCAGGTCGTAGTCGGCGGCATCGAGGGAATACGCCCCGCTGCCTCGGTATCCAAACTCTGGCAGCCGTTCGTGGTGTGGGCCGACGGGCTGGCCGGGAGGATCCGCAATCGCATCCAGCGGAATGCCGCGCACTACGACGAGCAGGTGCTCGACCTCCTCGCCGGCAGCCAGCAGAAGCTGGATACCCTGGTCAACCTGCTCAAACTCCGCTCGGGCAGCCCGCAGGATGTGCAAACCAACCTCGATAAGATCCAGCAGCAGTACGCCGCCATGGGTGCGGAGGCCGTGCTCCAGAAACAGGCCGAGGACGTCTACCGCAGCGTACGGCTGCTGCCGAACCTCGACTACGAGGAATTCATGTACCGCCATGGCATCACCTCGTGGTTCCAATACCACTGGTATGCACGGGAGTGGCGCAGCAAGTTGCTGTCCGCGGCGATCATGGGGGTGCTGGTCGCGGCGGGTTTCTACGGCGTCGTGCGGCTGGGCACGCCGCAGCACATTGCCGCCTATTACATGTGGCGGTTGGAGAAGCCCAATGCCACGGCCTACGATCGCTACCGCGCCGGAGAGCGACTCTTGGCCTACCTCGGCGATCGCGAGACCAGCGCGGAGATCTGCACGGGGCTGACTCGCATCTTGCGCTTTGATGCACTACCCCTCGACACCGCTGATCGCATCCTCGCCATCCTGATAGCCAGTCGCGATCGGACGTCGAGGAACGGCGTCGACCTGCCTGCTCTCCTGCTCGATTCCCTGCGCACTGGCAACCCCGACATCCGGCTCCGCATCCAGGGCACGGTTCTCTACGTCGCCAGGGAGCGCGGTCGAGAGCCCGACAGTGCCTTGAAAGACTGGCAGCCCGCCAAGCAGGATTCCCCCGCCTTGATCGACGAAAAGATCCGCGTCTGGCGCCTCTTCCTCCAGCAAAAGCCTTGAGCGACCAGACCACGAAAGCGGGTGGAACCTCTCCGCTGCTGATGATCGAACCCTGCTGGCTGTCGTCAAGAAGCGCCCCGGGTTGACCAAAGCGTCGCTGATCGTCGTGTGAGCGGCCTGCCTTAAAACGGAGGGGGACGGCCAGTGTAAAGCCACTTATGGGGCGGCGGACGGGTACGCTTCGGCACGACGTGGTAAGGAACCGCAAAGCCTCGCACACCCCGCCCCGCTTGCCTACTATACCGTCTGGACGGTATACTAGTCCTTTCCCACATGATTACCTCCAGAGATCGCATTCTCGATGCCGCCGAGCGCGTGGTCCTTCGCGATGGGGGCGGGCACCTCACCCTGGAAGCGGTCGCGCATGAGGCCGCGCTCAGTAAGGGCGGTGTTTTGTACAACTTCCCGAACAAGGACGAACTCGTTCGGGGGATGATTGCCCGGCTTTCCGAGCGTTTTGCGGCTGAGATGGCGCGCCTGGCGGCTGCGGATCCCGCGCTCCCTGGCCGCAACACCAGGGCCTACGTGGACGCGTGTTTTCCAGCCCCCACGGCCCTTTCGGGTCCGCACGATCTGGTTGCCGCCGGGCTGCTGGCGGCCGTGGCGACCAAACCGTCGCTGCTCGAGCCCCTGCGGGAGGCGACCCGGGCGACTCAGTCCGCGCTGGCCGACGACGGCATCGATCCGGTGCTGGCCACCATCGTCCGGCTGGCTACCGACGGGTTGTGGATGGCCGATCTATTCGGAGTGAACTCGCTCGACCAGGATTTGCGTATTCAGGTAATTGACAGGCTGCGTGCCTTAACCAAGGGTCTTTTATGAGACGGTACTTCATCTTTCTTGCACTCGGTGTGTTTGCCGCGGCGGCCGAGACGGACAGTGTGACGCTGCCCGAGGCGGTGCGCATCGCGCTCGAACGCCACCCGGACGTGGCCAAGGCGCGCACCGCGGCGGATGCGCTCAAAGGGAAGATCCGCGAGGTCCGCGCCCAGGCGCTTCCCGACATCTCCATCAATGGCATGTTCACGCGCCTGCGGGACCCCAGCCTGCTGAACGCCTCGGGCATCGACAAGTTTCCCCCGGAGTTGCAGGCCGCCCTGGTGCCAACCGGGGTCAACCTGTTCGACTACCGCCTCACGGTGAAGCAGCCGCTCTACACTGCGGGAAAGGTGGGAACGGCGTTGCGGCTGGCCTCGGTGGAGGCCGAAGGGTCGCTGGTGGATATCGACCGCACCGAGCAGGATCTGGCGCTGCAGGTGGTCCGCGCGTTCTACGGCCTGCTCTGGGCGGAGAAGTACGAGCGGCAGGTGGCCGAAACCCAGCAGCAGAAGCAATCTCACGCGGACATGGCGCGCATGCGGTTCAAGAACGGTGTGGCCACCGAGGTGGACGTCCTGCGCCTGGAAGTGGCGGTCGCCAACGGCCAGCCCGACCTGGCTCGGGCGCGCAACGCGGTGCGGCAGGCGCGCGCCCTGCTGAACTACTACCTCGGGCGTCCGATTGAGGCGCCCACCGGAGTCTCGGGCGAGTTCGTGGAAAAGGCCTGGGAGGATTCGGACCTGGAGGCGCTCACGCGCGAAGCGCTGCGCCGGCGCCCCGAGTTGAACCGGCTGCGCATCGCCGAACGCAGCGCCGCCATGCAGCTCAAACTGGCGCGGGCCGAGAACAAACTGCGGGCGGATTTCTCGGCCGACTACGGCATCATGTCGCGGCTGCCCTCGAATCTGATGAACTCCAAGTTCAACCGCTGGGACTTCGCGGTGAACTTCACGCTGCCGGTGTTCGACGGATTCAAGCGCAGCGGTCTGGTCTGGCAAGCGACCTCGGCCGAGCGCATCGCGCGGCTGGAGCGGGAGAAGACCGAGCAGCAGGTGCGGCTGGCGCTTCAGCAGGGGTTGGACGAGTTGACGGCCTCGCGGGAGACGGTGGTGGCGGCGCGCGCCAACCTGAAGCAGGCCGAGAAGGTGCTGGAGATGACCGAGAGCAACTACAAGTACGGCGCGGCGACCCCGCTCGACATCCTCGACTCCCAGACCGCCGTCTCGCTGGCGCGGACCAACCTGTTACGGGGGCTGTACGACTACTCGGTGGCGCGGGCCAGCCTGCGCTGGGCGATGGGCGAGAAGCCCTGGGAATAATCCATGAGACGAATCAAGATTGGGTGCATAGTAGTTGCGGCGGGGCTGCTGGCGGGGTGTCAGAAACAGCAGACCGCCGAGCGCGCGGTGGAAGCCGCGCCGGTGCGCGTGAACGTGATCCGGATCGAAGCGCAACCGTTCCTGGCCACCGTGCCGGTGACGGGAAGCCTGGTATCCAGCTCGCGCGTGGACGTGAAGGCGGAGACCACCGGCCGCCTCGTGAAGTTTCCCAAGGAAGAGGGCGCTGCCGTCGCGGCGGGTGAGATCGTGGCCTGGGTGGATGAGGAGAACCCCCGGCTGGCGGTGCGGCAGGCCGACTCCGCGGTCCAGGTGGCCGAGGCCGCGCTGGCGCGGGCGCGGGTTGCGGCATCGTACGCCAGTTCGGAACTGGAGCGGGCGCGCAACCTGGTTCGCTCCGGAGGCATTACCGACAAAGACCTCAAGGCGGCGGAACTCGCCGAGCAGGATTCCCGCGCGCAGACTCAGCTTTTGGTGGCGCAGCTCGATCAGGCCAAGGCCGCGCTGGATACGGCCCGCAAGCACTTGCGCGATACCGCCATACGCGCGCTGGTGGCCGGCGTGATCCAGAAGAAGTACATCAACCCGGGCGCCTACGTCGAGCCGGCGACGACGGTTTTTTCGCTGGTGGACAACCGCCGGTTGGAATTGGAAAGCCAGGTGGCTTCCTCGGATCTCGCCCCCATCCACCCGGGGCAGAAGGCGACCTTCACGGTGAACAGCTACCCCGGTCAGACCTTCGAGGGGCGCGTCATCGAGATTAACCCGGGCGTGGACGCGGACACGCGCTCGGCCAAGGTCCGCATCCAGGTGAGTAACGAGGGCGGCAAGCTGAAGTCGGGCATGTTCGCGCAGGGCGAGATCCTTACCGGGGTGGAAGCGCGGGCAGTCATCGTCCCGGCGACCGCCGTGTACCGCGACGACCGGTCGGCGAAGACCTCCTACGTCTACGTGGCGGAGAACGGGAAGGCGGCGCGGCGCGAGGTGCGCATCGGGCGCGAGCGGGAGACCAGCCTGGAGATTGCCGCCGGGCTCAGGCCGGGCGACTCGCTGATCTCCGAGCAGAGCATCGAGCTGGCCGAGGGCGTGCGCGTGACGCCGGCCTCGGGCGGGGCGGGGAAGTAGGTCCTCATGTTCCTTAGCGATCTTTCGATCAAACAGCCGGTGCTGGCCACCATGCTGGCGGTGTCCCTGGTGGCGCTGGGCGTTTTCTCCTACCGCGAGCTGAGCGTCGACCTGTTTCCGAACGTCGAGATCCCGGTGCTAACGGTGCAGACCGTGTATCCTGGGGCGTCGCCGGAGACGGTCGAGCGGGAGGTTACCAAGCGCATCGAGGAATCCCTGAACACCATCTCGGGCGTGCGGCATATCGCCTCCACCACCACCGAAGGGCTTTCGGTGATCATTGCCGAGTTCCGGCTCGGCACCAACATCAACACCGCCCAGCAGGACGCGCAGGCCAAGATCAACGCCATCCGGTCGCAGTTCCCCGAGGACATGAAGGAGCCCGTGATCCAGAGGCTGGACCTCAACGCCCTGCCCGTAGTCTCACTGGCGGTGGAGAGCACGACGGCAGACATCAAGGCGCTCTCCTCGCTGGCCGAGAAGGTGATCAAGAAGCGGCTGGAGACGGTCTCCGGCGTGGGGCAGGTGAACCTGCTGGGCCTGGCGCGGCGCGAAGTCCAGGTACTGGTGGATCGCGAGAAGCTGCGGGCCTTCGGGCTCACCTACGCGCAGGTATCGGGCGCGCTGCGGCGCGAGAACATGGACCTGCCGGCCGGCAAGCTCGAGCAAAACGAGCGGGAGCCCCTGGTGCGGGTAGCGGGCAAGTTCCGCTCGGTGGACGGATTCAAGAACCTGATTGTGGCCACGCGCCAAGGGCGGCCGATCTTCCTGCCGGAAGTGGCGCGGGTGGTGGATGGCATCGAGGAACGGCGCAGCGCATCCCTGTTGGACAGCCGGCCCGGGCTGGCCATGGACATCGTCAAGCAGTCCGGAGCCAATACGGTCGAAGTGGCCGACGGCGTCGAGCGCGCGGTGCGCGAACTGAATAAAGAGCTGCCGGGACATATCCGGCTGCGCACCGTGGTGGACCGCTCGACTTTCATCCGCGAGTCCGTCGAGGACGTGCAAACCACCATGCTGGTGGGCGGCCTGCTCACCGTGCTCATCGTGTTCCTGTTTCTGAACAGTTGGCGCTCGACGGTGATCACCGGCCTGGCCCTGCCCGTCTCGGTGATCAGCGCGTTCATCGTGATGCGCGCGCTGGGTTTCACGCTGAACATACTCACGCTGATGGGGCTGTCGCTGGCCATCGGGCTGCTGATCGACGACGCCATCGTGGTGCGGGAGAACATCGTGCGCCACATGCACGCGGGCGCAGACCACTTCACGGCCGCGCGCGAGGCCACCGCGGAGATCGGCATGGCGGTGATGGCCACCACCTTCACCATCATTGCGGTGTTCGTGCCAGTGGCCTTCATGGGCGGCATCATGGGGCGGTTCTTTTATCAGTTCGGCATCACCGTGGGCTTTGCCGTCCTGGTCTCGCTGTTCGTGAGCTTCACCCTCGACCCGATGCTTTCCTCGCGCTGGTATGACCCAGCGGCGGACCCGACAGTTCCACGGTCCTGGTTCGGGCGCGGCCTCGGCCGGCTGAACGATCAGGTGGACCGGCTGCGCAACCTGGTGGCGGCGGCGCTGGGCTGGTCGCTCTCCCACCGCTGGGTGATCGTCGCGATCGCGACGGTGGCCATCATTTCCAGCTTCTCGCTGTTCGGGCGGCTCGGTTCCGCGTTCATGCCGAAGGCCGATCCGGGCCAGTTCCAAGTGAGCTACAAGGCCAACCCCAGCGTGAGCCTGGACCGCTCCATCGAGATTGCCCGACAGCTTGTCGCCGAGATCCGCACCAACCCGTCGGTCGCCTATACCTACACCACCATCGGCGGCAGCGGCGGCCAGCCCATTAACGAGGGCGCGATCTTCATCAAGCTGAAGGATCGCAAGCTGCGGCCGCACTACCTGGTCATTCAGGCCGAGATGCGCGAGCGTTTGAAGCGCTTCCGCGCCATCCGCACGGCGGTGGTAGAGGCGGACCAGATGGAAGCCGAGGCGCGGCCCGTGCAACTGGTTTTGCGCGGCGCCGATCTGGCCAGGATGTCCCCGCTGAGCCGCCGGCTGATGAGCGAGGTGCAGGCCGTCAAAGGGACCACCGACATCGACACCAGCGAGGAGGAGCCGCGGCCCGAGGTGCGGGTGGACCTCAACCGCAAAGCGGCCGGCGACCTGGGCCTGGACCTCGGTACGGTGGCCTCCACCGTGCGCGGCCTGGTGGCCGGCGAGGTGGTATCGCAGTTCGAGGACCCTGACGGCGACAGCTACGACGTGCGCTTGCGGGTCGATCCCTCACAGCGCAACCGCGGTGGCGACCTGCTGGCACTGGACCTGCCTGGGCGCTTCGGAGCCTCCCTCATCCCGCTGAGCCAGGTGGCCGGCATCGAGACTGGAACGGCACCCTCCAAGATCCGCCATCGCGACCTGATGCGCGAGATCCGCATCAGCGCCAACACCGAGGGCCGGTCTCTGGGCGAGGTAGTCGCCGAAATCAAGCAGCGCCTGGCGGCGATCGAACTGCCGCCGGGCTACAGCGTCGGGTTCACCGGCGAGTACGAGGACATGATGGAGAGCTTCGGCTACGTGGGGCAATCGCTGGTGCTGGCCGTGCTGCTCATCTATGCCATTCTGGCGTCGCAGTTTCGCAGCTTCCTGCAACCGCTGGCCATCATGCTCTCGCTGCCGCTCTCGCTGGTGGGCGTGGCCGGGATGTTGTACCTGGTCAAGGACACCATGAACATGATGTCCATGATCGGGCTGATCCTGCTCATGGGTCTGGTGACCAAGAACGCCATCCTGGTGGTGGATTTCACCAACGTGCAGCGGCGGGCGGGGGTTCCGCGGCGGGACGCGCTGATCGAGGCCGCGCGCGTCCGGCTGCGCCCCATCATCATGACCACGCTGGCGATGATCTTCGGCATGTTGCCGCTGGCCTTCGAGTGGGGCTCGGGCGCCGAGTTCCGCGCCCCCATGGCCCGCGCCGTCATCGGCGGCCTGATCACCTCGACGCTACTGACTCTGCTGGTGGTGCCGGTGGTCTACACCTTCCTCGACGACATCAGCACGGGCTTCGGCCGCTGGTGGCGCCGCAAGACGCCGGCGGAGAGCCGGGTGCCCGCCGAGGTGGCGGAGTAGGGGTTCAGCCGACTTGTGGGGCGGTCCTCCAGGACCGCGCCGGACCTCCTGGTCCGCCCCACGAAGACCAGCCCTCAGTTCGGTGGAATGCCACTGCGATTTTACACGAAGCAGTTTGCCCCGATTAGCCGCCGCGCCCCATACTGGTAGAGCGGGCAAGCATGAAGCGATTCGGGAAACTGCTTGGGCTGATCGCCGCCGCCGGCGCTGGTTTCTGTGCTACTCGGAGTCTCACGCTCGGCGACTCGGATCGCGGCAAGGAGCTGTTTCGCGCGCGGAGCTGCATCGTCTGCCACAGCATCAACGGAGTGGGCGGACAGAGCGCGCCCGATCTGGGGCGGATCGCGGAGCGAGGCTTCAGCCCCTACAGCCTGGCGGGCAGGTTGTGGAATCACGCTCCGGTGATGTGGGCCGCCATGGAGCGGGAGGGGATCGCGAGGCCCGAACTCTCCCGGCAGGAGGTGGCCGACCTGTTCGCCTATTTCTTTGCCGCGCGCTACTTCGAAAGGCCCGGCAACGCCCGGCGCGGCGGGCAACTTTTTCGGTCCAAGCGCTGCGCGGGATGTCACGGGATCAAGTCCCCAATCCGCGAGGGCGTCCAGCCCGTCGCGGCCTGGCAGTCGATGGAAGACCCGATCGCGCTTGCCTCCGAAATGTGGAACCACTCCGTCGAGATGCGGCGGGAACTCGACCGAAGCCATACTGCCTATCCACAGCTCTCCTCGCAGGAGCTGACGGACATGTTGGTGTACTTGCGAGGCTGCGTGGGAAACCGGGGCCGCAGCGCGGAGTTCTCACCAGCCTCCGCGGTGGACGGTCGGACGCTCTTCGCCGCGAAGGGGTGCGCCGCGTGCCACACGGGAAACCGCGCCCTGGAGGCTCGCCCCACTCGTTACAGCCTGACGGATTTCTCCGCCGCCATGTGGAACCATCCTTTACGGATATCGAGCCAGCCTCCGGAACTGACCTACGAGGAGATGCGCCGCCTGGTGGGCTACTTGATCTCGTTGCAATTCTTCGAGGAACGGGGCGACCGCGAGCGGGGCAAGAGACTCTTCGTGACCAAGCGCTGCGCTACCTGTCACGACAATCCCGCCAACGGCGCTCCGGCCCGATCGGATCTGGCCGGAAAGATGACTTCATTCGACATGGTAGCCGCCTTGTGGAAGCACGGGCCGGCGATGCTCGACCAGATGCGGGGGCAGAATCTGGCGTGGCCGCAGTTTGCCGGCGACGAGATGGCGGACCTCACCGCCTACCTGCATGGGGCCGAACTCAAACACCGCTGACTGACGCGGGCGGCAACCCACCCTACCGTAGTTCCGCGATATTGACTGTGAGACCGGTCACGCCGGGGTTGGCGGCCAGAATCGCCCGCGCGCGTTCGTCCAGGGCCGCCGCTTCGCTCTTTCGGTCCGCTCTGCGCAGGAGTTCCGCGTAGTTCGCCAGGCACACCGCCACTTGCCGCGATTCCCTGGCGCCGCTCTGCTCCCAGATCTCCAGCGCCCGCCGGAACAGGCTTTCCGCAGCATCGCGCTGGCCGCTCTGGAGCTGGTTCACCGCCCGGTTGTGCAGCACTTCGGCGACGTGGGGATGCGTGGGCCCCAAAGCGCGCTCCCAGAGTGCCTGCGCCCGCTGGTACCATTCCTCCGCCTCGCTCGACCGGCCTTGCCGCTGGCGGAGTTCGCCCAGGTTGTTCAGCACCGGCGCGGCGCTTGGGTGATCCCTGCCGAACACCCTCTCGCGGATACTCAATGCCCGCTGGTAGAGCGCCGCCGCTTCGTCGTAGCGCCCGAGCGCCCGGCAAATCGACCCCAGGTTGTCCAGGCTGGCAGCCACCTGCGGATGTTCCGCGCCCAGCGCCTTCTCCTGGATGGACAGCGCCTTTCGCTGGTGCGCCTCCGCCTGCTCGTAAGACCTTTCGGAACCGTACAAACCGGCCAGGTTGTTCTCGACGCTGGCCACGGCCGGGCTCTCCGTGCCCGCCAGCCGCTCCTGGATCGCCAGGGCCTGGCGGAAGAGGGACTCCGCCGGGGCATGGCGCCCGGTGGCGTGGTAGACGGTCCCCAGGTTATTGCGGATCGCCGCCGCATCTCCGGTCTGGCCGGCTCCAGCCTCCTCGAGCGCCTCCAGCGCCCGCTTGTAAGACTCCTCAGCCTCCCCGTAGCGGGCCTGAAGAACGTACAGCCCGGCGAGATTGCTCAGCGCCACGGCGCCGCCACCCGCACGGAGCGCGCGCTGGTAGTAGCGTTCGGCCTCCGGGTAGCGCCCCAGCGCACTCTCCACCAGGCCGAGGTTGCCCAGCGTGGCCGCCAGGTCCTGGGCCCGCCCCGAGGGACGGGATTCCTCGTAGATTGCCAGGGCTCGCAACAGGAACGACTCGGCGTCCGGGTAACGGCCCTCTCGATAATGTGAGAGGCCCCGGTTCGCCAAACCGGCCGCCGTCTCGGTCTGTTCCAGTGCCGGACGTCCCCAAACGGCCGTTCCGCACAAGACACACGTCCACACCACTACCCTCATCGGATTCATGCGCCCTCCACCTTGCTCCAGGCTCCTCAGCCGGTTGTCCATCGCCACAGCCCGCCGCTTGCCACTTCCGTCGTGCGGTCGGATCTCTTCTTGCCTGATACCAAATTAGTGGTACTTCGGGGGCGGAATCAACCGGTTCGCGTACCATACCGTACCAGTTGAGCCCGGTTAAGTACTAGCTGCGGAAGGAATTCCAGTACTTCACGGGACTCCTGGGCGTTGCCGAACGCGAGATATAGCACGCCATTTCCGCACGGAGCCAGCCAATTTCCCGAGCCTGAACCACGCTATTCCAGGCGCATTCGCGCAACGAAGCGGCAGACTCAGTTGTCTTACCGGCTTTACGAAAGACACATCCTCTACAAATGAATGCCACAAGTGGTGCGTACGAGCGACTTTAACGCCAACCTCGAAGGCGGTCGCGGTGCGCCCCGATCCCACACATGGGGGTACGGGCATACCATACGGTGGGAAGCAGATAAGTGATTGATACTACGGGGAAACACAGAGATCAAGTGCGGGCGGCCCGGCTCCACCCCCACCCGCGGAAGCGCGCTCTGCAATGGAAGCATTGCGTCCAAAAAGGGGGGAGTCAATACCCGCAGAATATCACGAAACCATGCGGCAACACGAGACAATAATCGTGGTTAACTGTTTAATCGACCAGAGATTTATCGTAAACTGTTGAATCGATCTACAATTAGGAGTTCCAAATGATGCGAAGTGCGCTGTTATTGCTGCTTCTCCCGATCCTGCTGTTGGCTCAGTCCGACACGGCCTCCTTGACCGGCCAGGTGACGGACCCATCCGGCGCAGCCGTGGTGGGCGCGAAGATCACGCTGCAGAACCACTCGACCGGCAGCCGCCGCGTTGCCGTGAGCGACATATTGGGCGCCTATCGTTTCAGCCTGCTGGTGCCCGGACCGTACGAGATTACGGTCGAGGCTGAAGGGTTCATGCAGTACCGTGACAATCAGGTTGTACTTCAGGTGGCGCAGACGGCGCGGCTGGATGTGCCGCTGCAAATCGGACGCAGCACGGAATCGGTCGAAGTGCAGACCACGGTGTCCATGTTGAATACCGAGACGGTGGCGCAGGGCACGGTGGTCGGCGAAGAGAAAATCAGTTCGTTGCCGCTGAATGGGCGCCAGTTCATGCAGTTGACCCTGCTGGTGCCCGGCGCCAATAGCGGAGGCCGCGCCGTGCAGCAGAACCAGTTCCGGCAGGGAATGATGGGCGGGCTGAGCGTCTCGGGAGGGCGCACGAACAACACTGCTTTCCTGCTGGACGGCATCACGAACGTCGATCCCGACTACAATTCCATGAATTATTCCCCCTCCGTGGACGCGATTCAGGAATTTCAGGTGCAGACGGCGATGTACGGCGCCGAATACGGGCACGCCTCGGGCGGGCAGGTCAACGTGGTGACCAAGTCCGGGAGCAACCAGGTGCATGGGAGCGCGTGGGACTTCTTGCGCAACGACAAGCTGGATGCACGTCCGTTCAACCTGCCGACGGCGACGCTGCCGAAGTACCGCCGCAACCAATACGGCGCCACGCTGGGCGGCCCGGTGGTCAAGAACAAGCTGTTTCTGTTCCTCGCCTACGAGGGTCTGAAGGTCCGCCAGGCGGGCGCCGGGCTGACCACGGTGGCAGTGCCGACGGCGTTGCAGCGAGCCGGGGATTTCAGTCAGACCAAGGGCGGCATTTTCGACCCGGACACCCTCAGTCAGGGTGTGCGCCAGCCCTTCTCGGGCAACCTGATTCCACCTTCGCGCATGGACCCCAGGACGGTCGCGGCCATCCTGGCGATGCCGCTGGCGAACGTGCCTGGCAGCACCTCCCTGTTCGTTAACTCGAACGTCCTGGCGAGTCATAACAACGGCAACTACTCC
>PLEM01000457.1 GCA_003137035.1 Bryobacterales bacterium
CGCCAGCAGTTCCATGACATATTTGGCGCCGAGAATGCCCGTGGTCAGGTGCGTGTTCCTGCCGTAAACGATGTCGTTAATGAGATGGCCCATGACAGGGCGCGGTTTCTCGGGGGGAACGAGGCCCAGGTAGAGCGCCAGGACCTGAGAGGTTTGCGAGCCGTTGCCGTAGGCCTGAATCTCGGGGCGCCAGAACTTCTTGTCGAAGGCTTCCCGGATCTGGCCGGCGAGCGTGCGATAGGCTTCGGCGTCGGCGGTCTTACCGAGCAGCGCGGCCATGCGCGAGGTCAGGTGCGCGCTGTAGTAGAAGTAGAAAGTCGAGACCAGGTCGCCGGGGGTCGGTTCGATCGGAACCCAATCGCCGTAGTGGCTGAAACTCAGAATGCCGTCCTGGCTGCGGCTGCGCTGATATTCGGTCCAGGCCTTCACGCCCTCATAATGCTGCTCGAGGATGCGGCGGTCGCCCTGGTACTGATACACGTACCAGACGATGAGCGGGTAGGCGGCTCCCCAGGCCGGGTCGGCGGGACGCTGGCCGTACTTGTGCGGCACGGTGTCGGTGACGGTTCCGTCGGGGCCCTGGATGTCGCGGATGCTGCGCAGGAAGTTGGTGTAGAAGGCCGCCATGTCGAAGTTCAGCATGGCGGTCTCGGCGTAGAGGTGGGCGTCGGCCATCCAGCCCATGCGCTCGTTGCGCTGGTTGCAGTCGGTGGGAACGCTGTGCAGGTTGCTGGTGACGCCCCACAGGATGTTGTGCTGGAGCTGATTGAGGATGGCCTTGGAGCTGGCGAATCCACCGGCGGGCTTCACAGCCGAATGCACCACCTTGCCGCGGATGGTGTCGAGTTTCGGCGCGCCCGGGAAGCCGCTCAGCTCGACGTATCGAAAGCCGTGATAGGTGAAGCGCGGCTGATAGACTTCTTCCCCGCCCTCGCCGCGCAGGGTGTAAATGTCGGTGGCCTTGGCGGTGCGCAAATTCTCGACGTTCAGCGTGCCGTCGTCGTAAAGCAGCTCGGCGTGCCGCAGCTTGACCTGCGTCCCTCGCGGACCGCGAACGCGCAGCTCGACCCAGCCGCTGAAGTTCTGGCCCATGTCGTAGACGTAGGAGCCCGGGCGTGGGCTGGTCATCTTGAGGGGAACGATGTTGTCGACGACGCGGATGGGCGGCATCATCTGCACTGAGAGAACGCCCTTGGGCGCATCCACCAGGGAGGCGGGTTTCCAGGCGGCATCGTCGAAGCCGGGGCGATCCCAGCCGGGGGCTTCCAGGCGCGCGTCGTAGGTTTCGCCGTCGTAGATGCTGTCGGAAACGATGGGACCCTGCGCGGTTTTCCAGGTCGCGTCGGAGACGATCTCGACGCGCTGGCCGCCCTCGAGTTCGATATTGAGCTGGAGCAGGGCGGCGCGGGAGCCGTACCAGCCCTGGCCGAGAACGATGCCCACGGCGTTGGCGCCCGGCTGGAGATAACGGGTCACGTCGTGGACCACGTAGAGCACGCGCTTGTCGTAGGTAGTCCAGCCGGGGTCGAGGACGTGGTCGCCGACCTTCCGTCCGTTCACGCGCAGCTCATGGTAGCCCAGGCCGGCGATGTAGGCGCGGGCGCGCACCGGCCGGCCGGGGAGCGAGAACTCCTTGCGAAGCTGGTTCGCGCCGCCGATGAACTTGCCCTTCCACTCCGAAGCCGAAAACAGGCCGGTATCGAACCTGGAGACAGCGCTGTAAGGACTCTCCTTGCCGTCGCGGTCCCAGTAGCGGACCTTCCAGTAATAGGCCCGGCCGCTTTCGAGCGGCTTGCCGGCGTAGGCCACGTGCGTGGATTGCGAGGAGGCGAGCCTCCCGCTGTCCCACGCCACGACCTCGAAGCCGGGCTCGGCGGAAACCATAACCTGACAGGCGGACTGCTTCTGTCCGCGCTCGGTGTGGTTGAGCGCCCATGAAAAACGCGGCTGGGGAACATCGACGACAGCTTCCGCCAGGTACTCCACACGCAGCCCTGAGGGCGGTAGCGGACCGCTGGGTTGTGCCAGAAGCAAGGAAACCGGAATTGCCAGAAGGGCCGGCCACTGGAGACGCATTGAGGAAACCTCCCGACGCTAATTGTATAAGAACGAAGCGGAGGTCAGGCGCGGCCCAGCAGCGCGAGCAGATTCCAGGCCACCAGGACCGCGAAGCAAACATTGGCGAGGTTGAGCATGCGGGTTCGCGAGGTACGCCAGCAATAGACGGCTAGCGCGATGGCCAGCAGCTTGAGGGAAAGCAGTCCGATCAGGGGCGAAGAGGAAGATACAAGAATAAACCGTACCACGGGGTTGGCCTCCTTCACGCCGTCGCTCAGGAAAACCAGCGTGGTCAGCAGGTCCAGCAACTGCAAGTAGGAGAACTGGATCAGCAGGCTCACTCGACCAACAATAAGGCCTATGCGGGGGCTGTTGAATAGTCCGATCGTTCCAGTACACGCGGAAACAGAGCTAGTACCACGACCGGCTGAAAAGGTTGTCCACAACTCGGTGGCGCACGCACTCGTGCGTGCCGCGTCCACACTCGTGTGGACGCCTGGGCCAGGCGGAAAGCGGGTGTCGGCAGAAGTGCCGACACGGCACGCACGAGTGCGTGCGCCACATCGAACTCGACCGAACAGAACCGATTCAGCCGGTCGTGGCCCTAGTACCGCACGGGTTCCGGCGGTTACACCAGATCGAAGCTCTGACCCCGGGTGGGGATCACGACGTCCAGACTGTAACGGTCCTGGATGGCCTTGGAGAGCGCGGTGGCTTGCACCGGCTCGCCGTGGACGATGAAGACCCGGCGCAGCGATTTGGCAAACGGCTTCATCCAGTCGAGCAACTCGCGCTGGTCGGCATGGCCGCTGAGTTCGTTGATGGTTTCGACCTCGGCGCGCAAGCGCATCGGCTCGCCGAAGATGGAGACCTCGGGGAGCTTGTCGACCAGCTTCCGGCCCAGCGTGTTCTCGGCCTGGAATCCGGTGATGAGGATGGTGTTGCGCGAGTCCTCGATGTTGTTCCTGAGGTGGTGCAGAATGCGGCCGGCTTCGCACATGCCCGAGGCGGAAATCACGATGAACGGGATGCGCAGGTCGTTGAGCGCCTTGGATTCGCCCACGTTGCGGATGTAACGCAGACGCTTGAAGCCGAACGGATCCTCGCCCAGGTTCACGAACTGGTTGGCTTCCTCGTCGTACAGTTCGGCGTGCTTGCGGAAAACCTCGGTGATTTCCACCGCCAGCGGGCTATCGACAAAGATGGGGATGTTGGGAATCCGCTGCTGATCGGACAATTCGTGCAGCATGAGGACGAGTTGCTGCGTGCGGCCCACCGCGAAGGCGGGCACGATGATCTTGCCGCCGCGCGCGCAAGTGCGGTTGATCACGTTGACCAGCTTGTTGGCCACCACGCCGGGGTCCTTGTGCAGACGGCCGCCGTAAGTGCTCTCGATGATCAGGTAGTCGGCCGGGGGAAGCGCGTCGGGATCGCGGGTGATGGGCAGGCCGGCGCGGCCGACATCGCCCGAGAAGGCCAGGCGGATTTCCTTCCCGCCGGTGCGATTGGTGACCACCACGGCCGAGGAGCCCAGGATGTGGCCCGCGTCGTAGGGCCGGTAGGAAAGCCCGGGCGCCAACTCCTGCTCGGCGGCCACCGGCACCGGGCGGAACAGTGGAATGGTGGCCTCGGCGTCCTCGGAGCTGTAAAGCGGCGGGACGGCGCCGTCGGTGGCGTTCGGGTCGAGCGCTTTGCGGCGGTGGAAGCGCTTGGCGACGAACTCGGCGTCCTTCTCCTGGATGTGCGCGGAGTCGCGCAGCATGGGCGCGCAAAGGTCCACGGTAGCGGGCGTGGCGTAAATCGGGCCGGAAAAACCGTTCTTCACCAGCGTGGGCAGGTTGCCGCTGTGATCGATGTGCGCGTGCGAGAGGACCACGGCGTCGATGTGATCGGGCCGGAACGGGAAATCGCTGTTGCGCTCCCGAGCCTCTTTGCGGTGGCCCTGGAACATCCCGCAATCCAGCAGGCAGCGGGTCCCGTTCACCCGCAGTTCGTGCATCGAGCCGGTGACGGTTTGCACCGCGCCCCAGAAGGTGAGTTTCATAAGCTTTCAGTGTACATGGGGCCTGTGGCTTGTGGAACCCACAGGCCACAAGCGCTATTCTCTTGGTTCATGAGCAGCCGGTCGAAGATGGTGGTTGCCGCGGTGATCGAGCGCGACGGGCGGATTCTGGTGTGCCAGCGCAAGGTGGGTGCGCGCCATGAATTGAAGTGGGAGTTCCCGGGCGGCAAAGTGGAGGCCGGGGAGACGCCTCGCCAGGCGCTCCGGCGCGAACTCGAGGAGGAACTCGGCATCCAGGCCGAAATCGGCGCCGAGACCCTACGCTACCAGTACCGCTACCCCGAGCGCGCTCCGATCCTGCTCATTTTCTTCCGCGTCACGGAGTATTCGGGCGAGCCGAAGAACCTCGATTTCGCCGAGATCCGCTGGGAAGCGCGCGAGCTTCTGCCGCGCTACGATTTCCTGGAAGGCGACGTGGATTTGGTGCGCCGTTTGGCTCGCGGCGAGTTCCAAAACCCGTGACAGTACATCCTGTCCACGGGGGGACAGGGTGTCACGGGTTTTCAGGCGCGGCGACCAGCGCATCGATCGCTTCGAACAGTTCCTCCGAGCAGATGGGTTTTGAGACGTAGCTGTCCATGCCCGCCGCCAGGCACCGTTCGCGGTCGCCCTTCATGGCGTGCGCGGTGATCGCAATGATGGGCTGGTGGGCCCCGGCGCCATTCTCCTTCCGCCGGATCATGGCAGCGGCCTCGAAGCCGTCCATCTCCGGCATCTGCACGTCCATCAACACCACGTCGAAGGGCTGCTTGTGCAGGGCTGCCAGAGCCTCCAGACCGTTGTTGGCCACCACGGTAGTGTGACCCCGCTTCTCCAGCAACCGGACGATCACAATCTGATTCACGCGATTGTCTTCGGCCACCAGGATGCGCAGGGCGCGGCGGTCCGTGGAACAGCGGCCGGCTACCCGCGGGGGGACGGCGACCGGCCCGACTTGCCCGGCGGCCCGGGCCACGCCGAACCGGGCCGTGAAGTGAAAACTGCTGCCCTGGCCGGCTTCGCTCTCCACCCAGATGCGGCCGCCGATCATTTCGACCAGGTGAGCGGAAATCGTCAATCCCAGGCCCGTACCTCCGTACTTCCGCGTGGTGGAGGAGTCCGCCTGCGCGAACGGGCCAAACACGAGTTCCTGCTTTTCCAGCGGAATCCCGATGCCGGTGTCGCGAACCACGAAGTGCAGGGTAACGCTGTCCTGGTCCGGAGGTTCGGAGGCGACCTCGAGCACCACCTGGCCGCGCTCGGTGAACTTGAGCGCGTTGCCCAGCAGATTGGTGAGGACTTGC
>PLEM01000266.1 GCA_003137035.1 Bryobacterales bacterium
CCTTGTAAGTTCCGGTTTCGATGATCAGGTCCGGCCGCAATTCGTGAATCAGTTCCTGATACACCCAGAGATCCAGCGGGGTCTTCTGGACTTCCGTTCCCAGCCAGTGCGTGTCGTTGAAGGTCTGGCGGTGATGGTACACGATGTGAAATGCGTCGATCACCGCTGTCTCGGCCCATCCCGGAACACGCCTTTTCCAGGCATAGAAGCCCAACACCAGGAGCGGCAGCAGGGCGCCGGCCACCAGCAGGGCTGCGACCCGGCAGAACTTCCGAGACAAAGTCGTCATTGAGGCCCACCTCCGTGTGGTTCCGCGAAGAACACGTCCAGACGGCGGACCGCTCCCGTCCGCTCGAAAA
This sequence comes from Bryobacterales bacterium, assembly GCA_003137035.1. Lineage (GTDB taxonomy): Bacteria > Acidobacteriota > Terriglobia > Bryobacterales > Bryobacteraceae > Fen-330. The sequence continues at coordinate 360 of PLEM01000266.1, forward strand.
CGGCGGAGCTGGTCTGGGCGTCGAGGTCTAGACCCTCGACTGTCTGCCGCGAGCCGTCCGCGCGCGTCACCTCGATTCGCCGCGGCCCCGATTGGTGGGCCACCACGGGCGTCTGGCAAGTCGTAAATGCCAGCGTGCCCGGCTCCAGCTCGATGGCGCGCTCCTGCCCCTCCAAGTCATAAAAACGGAACGTCCGTGAGTCCGCCAGAAACTCACCGCGGCTCAGCAGGTGCGGACGGAACCCCAGCCGTCCCCCCGCGACGCCGACCCCCATCTCGCCCAGCCGCGAGATGAGATCCTCTTTCACCTGGCCGGTCATGCCCGGCTGCTGGACTCCCGCAAAACCGGGCGTGTGGGAGTACGGATCGATGGGCATCGCTCCGTACACCTCCGGCGGCTTGTGAACCCCGATACCCGCGCGGATTTCGCGAAAATGGTGCTGGAGGCGATCGATCACCGCCGCCTCCTCGCCCGCGCGCGCTGCCCGGTCCAGCGCCTCCTGCACCGCCACCAGCAGCTTCGAAACCATGTGCCAGTAGATGCAGCCCAGCCCCTCGTACTTGTAGAACGTGCCGGAGCGGCCGGTGAAGGACTGGTGATCGAACACCTCCTCGTAAAGCCCGAGGACTCGCGCGCTCTCCCGCTCCACAAGATCGCCATACCGGGCGTCCTTCAACCCCGCCAGCGCCTCCTTGAGCGGGGTGGCGTTCCGGAAAGCCGCATTGAAGTGAGCTACGCCGTTGACGTCCTGAACCACGATGCGCCGGTCGCCGCACTCGATCATCGCCGCCAGCAGTTTCGATGCCGCGATGGCCGCCGCGGGGATGTTGTTCTTCTCGAAAAACCCGGGCAGCTTGCGGTCCGGATAGAGGATGTAGCTGTTCTGGTCGGCGCGGTAGAGGCGGCTGCTCCGCAGCGCATCCAGCAGCGCGGCCGATTCCGTGCCGGAGAGAGCGCCCGAGCTCAGAGCCGCCATCTGGCCTTCGAGCATCTCGTACAGGCGGCGAATCACGATCTGGCCGCCGTCCACTTTCATCAGGTTGTAGGTGTGATATAGGCCGTCGTCCCGCCGGTTGGAGCGAATCGAGTGGTCGATGTGCCGCAGCGCCGCCTCGCAGAATGCGCCCAATTCCGCGACGCTGAGCGGCGACCGGTTCCCCGAAAATCCCTGGGCGTACAGCCGGTCCCGGTAGTCGCTGCCCACAGTGCCCAGATCATCCAGAACCGCCTTGCGGTCCCGGTCGGAAATCGGCCCGTCCAGCAGAGGCAAGTGCCGCTCCAGCGCCTCGAACACGCGGTGGAAAGCCTCCGCGACTTCCGAAGAAAACTCGATTGTGGGCGTTTCCGACGTGGCGAAGACGCCTTGGCAGAAAGCCAGGAAGCGGCGCAGGTAGCACAGCGTCACCATGGACACGCCGTAGCCCACCAGCGCGTTGTTGGCGTCGTTCCACTCCGGCCGCTGTGTGTTCATCCAGAGTCCGGCCCCGGGAATGTAATTGAAGAGCCTGGCCAGCAACAGCACCGCCAGTTTCTCGGCCAGGTTCACGCGGCAGGGCGCCCCGTCCGCGCCAGGCAAGCACTTGCCGTCCGCTCCCATCGCGGCCGCCCGCTGGCGGATCTCCCGGTCGCTGGAGGCGTCGAATTCGATGGTGTTGTGCGGGTCCTCGATCAGCGCGGCGTACGGCTTGATGCGGTAAGGGACGTCGGCGTAGGTGAACACGCGGCGCGTCAACAGGCCGGGGATCGCGCCGGGATGGTAGCGCATCGACACCTCGAGCAGCTTTAACAGGTAAACCACCTGGTGATCGCCCCAGTAGCCGATGAACGACCACGCGTCGTGGGGATCCAGCACCTCCCAGTCGAAGCCGTCGCGCATGATGCGGTAAGGGTTGTAGCCGTCCGCGGTCGAGGCCCCCGCAAACTTGAAGATCATGCTCTCGACGTAGCCCGGGAACGAGAGCGCCAGCGCCTCCCAGTTCTGGAAGATGTCCCGCCAGTTGCCTTGGTAATTGAAAATCGGTTCCCCGTGTTCGCCCTTCACTTCGATCGAGAAGATGTTCCAGGGACGGCTGGGATCGCCGTGCCGCCGGCTGAAGGTCAGCGGCAGGTATTCGTGCGCCAAGCGCTCCAGATCCGGGTCCCCTTCATCGCGCGCCATCTCCAGGAGGCGGTGGTGCAGCAGCGTCTCCGGCAGCGCATCGAGGAACGCGGCCCGCCGCTCGGACACCGCCCGGTTAGCCTGGGCGATGAAAGCCTTGAAGTCGGAGCGGGAAATCCAGTAGCCGCTGCCGGGAATGCCGCCACGCATGGTGTTGAACAAGGCGTTGGAGAAGTGCCGGCAGGAACTGAGATCGTCGCCGGTGAGCTGTAAGCCGTCGGCCCCAGCCACGATGCGCACCAGGTTCCTCGTGCCGCGCGCGATGTCCTCGTCGATCCGGGCGCGCAGGTTCTCCCCGGACTTGAGCAGGCGCACCACACCCGCCACTGCGGCGGCATCCTGGTCCACATCCGCCACCAGGTCCCACTCCTGGCGGCCGCCCGCGGGCATCGCCAGCCGGGTGCTGACCAGATACGCCCCGCGCCTGCCGCGGATCAGCGTTTCCTGCTCTACCGCGTCCCCTTCCCGGAAGCGATCCACTTGCGCGGAACAGAGCAGCCGCCTGGCGGTGTCGAGGCCCTCGCACCACACCGTGGTCGCGCGCAACGCCTCGTTGGGCTCGGGCCGATCCGCCGGAATCGAGCTGAGCTTGAACAGGCCCAGATCCGTCGCAGGCTCCAGTTCATTCTCCTTGTACCCGTCTGCCAGCGTGCTGTACTCCATCTGGAACCGGCGTGTCAGGCCGTGCGGCATCAGGTTCAGGATGCCATCCAGAACCTCGGCCTCGACAGGCTCCGCGCCCAGGTTGACCAAAGCCGAACGCCGGATGAACCCGAACTGTTCGCTGGTCATCCACGCGCAGGAAAAAGACAGCGCCAAGTCGTGGTTGACCTCCTCGAAGACCAGCTTGTTGCCGTAGACGCTCTTCGACAAACTCCGCGTGACGCGGTACAAACCCTCGTAGCGCTGCGAAAATGGCTCCCATAGCGACCTCCGCCCGCTGCGCGTAACCAGCAGGATGGTCTTGCCACCGGTTTGCCCCTGGCTGTCGTGGATGCGGTCGTCCGTGCAGTACGGGAACAGCGCGTGGTCGGGGTCGCGGCGGCCGGCGGTGAGGGCGCCGGTGCTCGAGACGAACATCCAATGATCCGAGTCGCTCACCAGGCTCATCAGGAACGGCGGCATCGCGTCGTAGTGAACGATGCGGTAGAATCGCTCGCCGCCGATCTCGATCAAGCCGCCTTCCACCTGGCGCGGGCGCCTCTTCCACGCCGCTTCCGCGACGAACGCCGTTGTGCCGCTCATGGGCCCTCCTTCACCGCGGGCGCCGGCGGCTGGTCGTAGCCCGGCGAGGTCGGCCCCACCGGCATCAGCTCCGGATACAGCGTCTGCATGGCCAGCTTGGCTTTCCGGCCCTCCGAAAACAGGCCCCAGTGGCCTTCCGTTCCGCTCCCCTTCCACGGCTCGTCGAACGCCTCGAACCAAAAGAGCGTCACGTGGTTGGCCTTCGCCCAGGCTGTGAGTTCCTGGTAGTAGCGCTTCTGCTTGGTCTCGTCGCCGGCCCGCGGGGCGTTTTGTTTCCCCTCGGTGTAGGAGGCCCAGCCGGCCTCGCCCAGCGCGATGGTCTTCCCCGGATGCGCCTTGCGCACGCTCTCGTAGTGCCGGATGGTCGACGCCATGGCCGTGTCGATATCCTCGCCGCCCCACATGGGATATGCGTGCATGGTGATGAAATCCACGGCGCTGGCCAGCTTCGCCTCCGGCTGGCGCCAGTAAAGCATGTCGTCGGCAATCGTAACCGGGCAGCTCACCGCCTTCCGCACCTGCGCGACGTACTCGAGGGCCCTCTCTTCAGTTAGCTTGTGGTCCGACCAGGAAACCAGAATCTCGTTGCCCACGCTGACCGCCAGCACGACGTCCTTATACGCGTTGGCCAGGCGAATCCCCGTCGCGAGCTGCGCGGCGCTCTCAGCCTCGTGGCCGGGCCTGCCGTCGAGCCAGATGCCAAGCATCGCCTTCAGACCGACTCGCTCCCGCCGGATGACCTCCAGGACGTCCTGGGAGTGCTGGTCCGACCCATACAGACGGATCAGCTTCCAGTTCTTCTCCAGGATCCGCAAGTCTTCCAGGATCTGCGTCTGCGTGGGGAAGCGGTTCAGTTGGGGGCTCTGACCGGCGCGGTAGCCGGAGTAGCAGATGGCATTGCCGTGCCATTTCTGCACGGTCAGATCGATCGCGGAAGCCGGCTCGGCGCTCCAGCCGGCTGCCCCGAGCGTTAGGGCCGCAAAGGCGCAAGCCCACATCCAGGTTGTTCTCATACCAGGAAACTCCTTCAGGCGCTGGGCTCGATCTCTCCACGGCGCGTCTTGAGATCCGCCTCGATCTCCACCATCCGCTCCTCGTCCAGCGGATAGAGCTGCATCAGCGCGGTAGCGAAAATCATGAGCGCGCAGGGTATCCAGCTCATCGACATCACGATTCCCTGGAGCGAGCGGGCGGTCTGGGGCGCGTTGGCGACGTAGCCGACGCGGGCCAGGATGAGACCAAACATCCACGCGCCGATCGCCACTCCGATCTTGGTGCTGAATATGGCCGACGCGAAGACCAGCCCGGTGGTGCGTCGCCCGGTGCGCCATTCCGCGTCGTCGGCTGCGTCCGCGAACATGGCGAAGACCAGCGGAGAATTGAACCCGATCACGAAGCTGGAAACGATCTGCAGTCCGAACATGAGCCAGATATCCGCCGGTTCCGCGAACCAGAAGCCCGCGATCACCAGGGCCCCGAGCCCGATCGCCAGCATGAACAGGATCTTCTTGCCAAATCTCTTTGCCAGGTGCGACGTGATGGAGACAGCCGCCAGGAACGCCAGGCCGTTCGACACCAGGAACAGGCCCAGCAGGTCTTCGCGCTTCACAAAGTACTTGAAGTAGTAAGCCGAGGCGGAGCCTTTGATGACGAACGCCGCCAGGATCAGCAGCAGCACGCCGACCAGAACCAGGAACGGCCGGCTGCTGGCGAGTTCGCGCAGGTCGCGCTTCAGGTCCGAGTCCTGCTGCGGGGGCGGCACGACACGCTCGCGGGTGCTGGCGAAACACAGCACCAGCATGATGACGGCCAGCACGCCGTACAGCACCATGGTGAGCTGCCAGCCGCGCGCGTCGTCGCCCTGGCCGAAGATCTTGACGAATTTCAGCGTGAAGTACTGGACGAACACCCCGGCGGTGAAGGCCCCGATGAAGCGGATCGAAGAGATGGAGGTGCGCTCCACCGAGTTCGGCGTCATCACGCCCATCAGCGCCGTATACGGGATGTTCACCGCCGTGTACAGGAACATCAGCAAGCTGTACGTCACGTAGGCGTACACCAGCTTGGCGCCGCCACCCAGGTTGGGGGTCGTGAAGGTCAGCACGCCCGCCACGGCGAGCGGCAGCGCGAACCACAGGACATAGGGACGGAAATGGCCCCAGCGCGTCCTGGTCCGGTCGGCAAGGGCGCCCATGACCGGGTCCGCCACCGCGTCGGCAACGCGCGTGACCAGCAGCATCGTGCCCACGGCGGCCGCCGAGATGCCGAAAACGTCGGTGTAGAAGATGACCAGGAAGAACTCAAAGGTCTTCCAATACAGGTTCGAGGCCGAGTCCCCCAGCGAGTACCCGATCTTTTCCTTAAGGGAGACGCGGTCTGCCAACGGAGTCTGTTCTGTCGTTAAGCTCACGCCATCCTCCGATTCACCTAAGCCAAAGGCGCCTGGCCCTGTATTTCAAGGTAAGTGTACCACCGCCTTCTTCGAGGCCGCCTCGCGCAACACTTCCAGCGTGGCCTGGGCCGTTTTCCGCCAGGAGAATTCGGCCGCCCGCGCCGGCCCCGCCGCCGACAGCCGCTCGCGAAGCGCTGCATCGCTCACCACGCTCTCCAGCGCTTCCAGAATGGCTTGCGGGTCGAACGGATCAAACTTCAGCGCCGCATCGGCGGCCAGCCAGGACAGCGGCTCGATGGCCGAGCAAGCCGTCGGGACGCCCGCCGCGAGCGCCTCCAGCAGCGGCAGTCCGAAGCCCTCGAAGGTGGAAGGGTAGACGAACGCCCAGGCGTCGCGGTACAGCTCGTAGAGTTCTTCGCGGGACACCCAGCCCGCCAGGCGGACGCTCTCCCCCAAACCGAGTTCCGCGATGAGGGTCTCGATGGCTGCGGTGTGGAAGCCCCGTATGCCCGCGATGATCAGCCGGAACTCGGGATGCGCGCGCCTCCACTCCGCGAACGCCCGGATCAGCGGCCCGAGATTCTTGTGCGGATGCAGCGTGGAGACGCACAGCAGATAAGGCATCGGGCGCCGCCCTTCGCGCTCCCGCCCCACTTGGAAGAACCGCTCGTCCACCCCCAATGGCGTCACCCGCACCTTCCCTTCCGCCAGCCGGTAGACGCGCAGCAGATCCGCGCAGGTGGCTGGGGAGATCGCCGCCAGCAGCCGCGAGCGGTGCGCCGAGATCCACAGCATCAGCCGCCAGAACGGCAGATCGAACCAGCGGAAGTGTTCCGGGTGACGCGCGTGCTGGAGATCGTGAAACACCGTGACTTGCGGGCAGGGGCAGATCGCGGGAGCCGTGAACCCCGGATTGAAAAGTACGTCCAGCCGCAGCCGCGCCGCCGCGATCGGCAGCAGCGTCTGCTCCCAGAGGATGCGCGCCGGCCGGAAAGACGCGCGCACTTTCTGCGGAGCCTGCCGGAAATTCGGCTGCGCCGGCGTCAAGTCCGCTCCGGTCTCCCGGTTCGTGAACACCACGTACTCGTTCTCCGCATCGATCCCGGCCAGCGCCGCCAGCAGGTGACGAAGGTAGATTTCGGTGCCCCCGACGCCGCCGGGGATGAGGTACAGCGCGTTGACCCCGATGCGCATCGTCACCTCAGCGAGAACCTTTCAAGTGGCGCTCCGCCTCCGCCAGACCTCCGCGCGCCTGCTGGTCCGAGGGGTCCAGGCTCAAGGCGCGGCGATACTCGGTGGCGGCCGCCTCCCATTCGTTCGAGTTGGCATAGAGCACGCCACGGTACAGGTAGGTGGGCTCGAAACCCGGATCGAGCCGGGCCGCCACCGCCAGCGCGGCGAGCGCTTCCGCCCGCTTGCCTTGCTTGATGTACACCCTCCCGATCTCCGAGTTCACGTGCGCGTTCCAGATGAGCGCGGCGGCCTGGCGGAGTTTCTCCTGCGCTTCGTCCAGCCGGTTCACGCAATCCAGGGCGCCCGCCCATTCCACCAGCAGACGGAAGTCGGGCCTGGCCGCTCGGGCCGCGGCCTGGTAACGCTCCAGCGCCAGATCGCACCGGCCCTCGGCGTAGTATGCGTAACCGAGCTGCTCTTGGACGCGCTGCTTGCCGGGCGACTTCCCGGCTGCGTCCGTCCACAGCGCCACCGCACTGCTCCAGACCTGGGCGCGCACGTTCGTAAGCGCGCCCGCCACCAGCAAGCAGCCCGCCAGCGTCGCGGCGAGCGTTCCGCGCGAGGTCTTCCAGCGCCGTAGGAATTCCAGCACGATCAGCAACAGACCCAGCAACGGCAGGTACATGCGCCGCTCTGCAATCGGATCGGCAATCGGCAGCACCGACGAGGTCGGCGCAAGCAGGATCAGGAACACGAAGTAGCCGTATGAGGCCAGCGGATAACGGCGCCGGTAGTAGATCGCCGCCGCGGCCAGCCCGGCCAGCCCGATCAGGCCGAACACCGCTCCGTGCTCCAGCACATTGCGCGAGACCGCGAAGTCGTAATCCAGCGTCTGGCCGTATGGCAAGAAGAACAGGCGGATGTACACCCAGATGGCCCGGCACTGCGTGTAGAAATACTGGGCCCAGGTGAGGTCCTTGAGTGCGAACCCGGCGGTGTCGCTGCCCCTCAATACGCCGTAAACGACCTTCGCTGCCATCGCTCCACCCACCGCCAGCAGCGCGTAGAGGCGCCAATTGCGCCAGATTCCCCGGAGCGAGAAACCTGGGTTCCAGTAGTAGTCGGTTAGGAGCAGGAGCAGCGGCAACACCGCCGTGTGTTCCTTGGTGCTCACCGCCGCGCCGAACAGAACGAGCGCCACGGCCGCGGCCAGCCACGAGATGGCGTCCGAGCGCCGGTACAGGAACACGACGAATGCCGCGTAGAAGAACAACACGCTCAGGACTTCCGACCGGCTCGCCACGTATGCGACCGATTCTGTCTGGAGCGGATGCAACAGGAAAACCCCGCCCGCGAACCCGGCCAGCGCCCCGCGCAACAAGCCGTTGGTGCCGGCCCAACTCAGCAGCCGGCGCGCCGCCAGGAACACCAACACGCTGGTCGCCAGGTGGCACAGCAAGTTGAACAGGTGGTAAGACAGCGGATCGAGCGCGAAGAGCCGGAAATTCACCCAGAAGCTGAACATCAGGAGCGGCCGGACACCCGTCATCCAATGACTCATCGGAGTGTTGGCAGGTTCTCCCGCCATCATGGGCAGGTAAGCGTCGTCGAAGACGAACGGTCCGCGCAAGGCGGGCCCATATGCCACCAGCACCGCCAGGAGCGCCGCCGCCAGCGCCACCGCGTAGTGCCAGGGGCGCAGCTCGAACGCCGCCACCGAGCTGGCCCCGCCCTTACCGGTCCTCTCAGCCGTGCGTTTGGTTTTCTTCATGCAGCGACCGCAGGTGATACTCGACAATCGCCAGCCTCTGCGCCATCGCGATGTTCGAGTCCTTCAGCTTCGAGATGATCACCGACAGTCGAAACAGCACCAGCAGAAACAGGCAGCCAACCAGCGTCAGCAACGCCAGCGGCGGTTGGCCGATCCCCATCAGCGCCGCCAGGCGTACCAGCACCGGATGCAGGCGCGACACCACTAGCAGAGTCAGCGCCGCCCCTAGCCAGCTCACCGAGTATTCGACGCGGATGTGCGATCGCCGCACCGAGAACAGCACCATTGCGATCAGCACCACCGCCAGCCCCGTCAGGAAGTTTAAGAGTCCCTCCATGCTTGCCTCCGTGCGGCCCGTCCGCCCTAGCGCTTCTTGCGCTTCCGCTCGTATTTCAGCACGTTCACGAACACCCCCAGCAGCACGTGCGCGATGTAGTAGAGCGATCGCAGCGCCGTGATCGTGCTTCTGCCCGCCAGCCGTTGCCGCATCCGGCAGGGCACCTCGACAAACCGGAACGCCTTGCGCTGCAATACCACCAGCGTCTCGATCTCCGGATACTCCAGCGGAAAGCTCCGGCTGAACACCTGCAGCGCCTCGCGGTTCACTCCCACGAACCCGGAAGTCGGATCGCGCACCTCCCGGCCCAGGATCGGCCGCAGCACCAGGCGGAAGAAGCGGATTCCCAACCCGCGCGCGAAGCTGGTATGCTCCGCCCCGCCATCTAGGTACCGCGAGCCAATGACCATCTGGCAGGAACTCGTGCGCAGCGCCTCCAGGATCTTCGGGATGAAGCGGGGATCGTGCTGCCCGTCGCCATCCATCCGGATCACGTATTCGTACCCCAGCTCGAAGGCCAGCTTGTAGCCGGCCTGCACCGCTCCTCCCAGACCCAGATGATGCGGCAGCGGCAGCACCTCGGCGCCCGCGGCGCGCGCCAACGCGGCCGTGCCGTCCACCGAGCAGTCGTCGATCACCAGCACCGGAACGCCGGGCGCCGTCGCGCGAATCTCGCGCACCACTTGGCCGATCGCCTCTTCCTCGTTAAAGGCCGGTACCACGATCAGCAGCGCACTGGGCTCCGCGGCCAGACTCATAGCGCTGCCACCTCGCGAGGCGTGATCCAATGCCGCTCGATGAGATCGCGGAACTCCCGTGGCGTGATGCGCGCCTTGGCCCGCACCTCCCTCCGCTTCTTCCACAGCCGGCGAGCGCGAAACAGCGCGGTGCAGTGCGCCCGGGCAATGATGAAGCCCAACTCGAGCCAACCGTGGCGCTCGCGCCGGAATTGTGCCGCGCTCCCCCGGTCGTCGAGAATCGAAACCAGGTGCCAGAAGTAGCGAGCCAGGGTCAGGAACGGCGCCCGCAACAGCAGGCCGGCGGGGAAGTTCTTCGCCAGGACGTACAGCCGGTTGCGCTCCACGTAGTACGCCTTGAGCGGCGACGCACGGCCCGCTGTGTTCGAGTACTCGTGGTCCACCACCGCCTCCGGCGCGTACTGGCACTTCCAGCCCGCCCATCGCGCCCGCAACCCCAGATCCGTGTCCTCGCAGTACAAGAAGAAATCCTCGTCGAACAGCCCGATCTCCTCCAGCATCGCTCGCCGGTACAACGCCGCCGACCCGCTCGGGCAGAGAACCTCCGCCGGAGTCCCGAATTGCTCCGGCGGCTCCAGATGACCGCGCTGCTTGCTGCTCCCGTCGCCGCAAATCCGCATGCCCGCCGAATCCAGGCGGCCGTCGCTCGCCAATCGCACCTGCGAGGCGAACATCCCGGCATCGGGCTGCGATTCCGCCGCTGCCAGCAGCGCCGCCAGCCAGCCCGGATGGGCCGTTGCGTCGTCGTTCAGCGTGGCCAAAAATGGCGCGTGCGACTCCCGGAATCCCATATTGACCGCCGCGCCGAAACCGATGTTGTCCTCCGGCTCCAGGATACTGGCCCCAAACCGATCGGCCTCCGCCTCCCGCGCCAGGTGCTTCCCGCTGTTGTCCACCACCACAACCTCGAAATCGCGCCGCGTCTGCCGCACCAGCGCCGCAAGGCATTCCACCAGCGCGGACCCCGCGGTCAGGGTCGGGATGACCACCGTCACTCGCGGCTCGGACAAGTCTCGATTCTACCCGACTGCGCCCCGCACGGGTGGGACCCCGCAGCGCCGAGGCCCGCCAGCCTGGCGCCACCCGCGCTTTCTCGCGATGGCCCGTCCCTGCGCTGCCGGCGTTCGCCGGTGTGCTACGTTGATTTGTTGTGAAACGCCTGAGGTCGAACCCCGGGCTGGTCCTGTTCCTGGGCGCGTTCCTCGTTTTCAACTCGAACTGCCGGCCCATCCCCTCCGGCGACACTATCGGCGCGGCCCTATTGCCCGTGCGGATCGCGCTGGAGCGCACACTCGACCTGGATACTTATGCCCCGGCCCTGGTGCGCGCGTATGACGGCGACGCGTACTTCCTGCATTGGAAAGGCGGGCACGCGTACTCCGCTTATCCGATCACGCTCTCGCTGCTGGTCTCGCCGCTCTACCTCCCGGTGGCGTGGCTGCCTAACGTGCGCGCCTGGAGACCGGAGCTCGTCTTTCTGCTGGCACGCACCCTGGAGAAGCTGATGGCCAGCCTGATCGCCGCCGCCTCGGCCGCCTGCCTGTTTCTGCTGCTGCGGCCCCTGATGAGCCAGCGGCGCGCGCTGCTGCTGGCGGCCGTCTATGCCTTCGCCACAAACACCTGGTCCACTTCCAGCCAGGCGCTTTGGCAGCACGGCCCCAGCCAGTTGGCAATCGTGCTGAGCCTTCTCTGCCTGCAGGCCTTCCTCGAGGAGCCGCGACCCTGGAAAGCGGCGGGGGCAGGCCTGTTCGCGGCGTTGGGCCCAGCCCTGCGCCCGACCGACGTATTCTTCTTCGCCGTTTCGGTGGCGGTCCTGGGCTTGCTGGCGCGGCGCGCGGGCCTGCTGCGCTGGTACGCGCTGTTCGGCGCGCTGTGCGGCGGCGCGCTGGTGGCCTACAATCTTTGGATGTTCGGCCATCTCCGCGGCGGCTACACGCAACCGCTGGATGCCCCGCTCTGGACGGGGCTGGCCGGAATCCTGCTCAGCCCTTCGCACGGTTTGCTGGTGTTTTCCCCGGTGCTGGCCTTCGCGCTCGTGGGCGCCTGGAGGTGGCTGCGCGAGCCGCCCGCGCGCGGGCGGGAGGTGTACGCCATCGCGCTGCTCTTCTCGCTGGCGCACCTGCTGGTTTACGCCAAGTGGCGAATCTGGTGGGGAGGGGACTGCTATGGCCCGCGCATGATGGCGGACGCGCTGCCCTGCCTGGTGCTCCTGCTGGGACCGGCCTTGGATGCGATTACGCTCTCGCGGCCGGCGCGGGCGGCATTCGCCGCGGCGCTGCTGGTTTCGCTTGCCGTGCAGGGAGTGGGCGCCTTCTGCTTTCCTGCCGGCTTCGACCGCGCCAACGCGCTCTGGGACTGGCGGCGTTGCCCTATCGTCACGAATGCGCGCGCCGGTCCGGCACGCGTCCACTACCGCGCGCTGGCTCTGTGGGCGCGCCAGTTGTCCTCGGGGCAGCGCCCGGACTGGACTGGCACCCCTCTGCGCCTGCGCTGAACGGCGCCACATCGGCCGCATCAGCGCGGCGTAACGTTCTGATACCACTTCAGCCTGGTCGAGTCGATGCATGCCAGGTCCGGCTTGCCGTCGCCGTCCAGATCGGCCACCGCGCAACTGGCCGCCCCCATGCCGCCTTCATCCAGCGGCTGGCGCTTCCAGCGCGTTCCCCGTTCGTCTTCCGCCGAGTACAGGAACACGCTACGGCCACCGCCACGATGCCCGGCGACAATTTCGTCGCGACCGTTGCCATCCAGGTCCGCGACCGCCAGCGCGTGCCCGTCCACCAAAGAGTCGTCGATCACGTGGCGGCCCCACGCGCCGCTTTCTTCCTGGTAGACCACCACCTGGTTGCCGTGCCAGGGCTCGATGGCGCACAGGAATCGCCGCCCGCCGAGTCGGCCCACCGCCACGTCGCTCGATCCGCTCTTGGGCCAGGGCGCCGGGCTGCCTTTCGCCACCTCCGTCCGCGTCCAACGCCCGTTCGCGCCCAGCTTGAACAGGTGAATGCCTTCGAAGCTCGCCGTCAGAATCGCATCGCGCCCGTCGCCGTCCCAGTCGACGATGAAAATGCCGTGCAGCACTCCGGAAAGCTGGTCCGGGATCGGCTCCCGCTTCCAGGCGCCGGGACGGTAGAGAACCAGTGGCGCCCGGTCGCGGTAGCCGGGTGGTTCCGCTTTCGCGCCCGCCAGCGGCGCGTTAATCACAACCTTCTTCCCGCTCCCGTCGATGTCCGCCCAGCGCAACCGGTGCGACGCGGGCAGCCGGTCGATCTCGGTCGCGGTCCACGGCTCGCGCGGGTCGCCGGGGTGGCGAAGCACCGAGATGACGCCCGCGCTTTTGGCCGGATCTATCGAGAAGCCCTGCGCCAGGACGATTTCCGGAATGCCGTCGCCGTCGACGTCCCAGACTGCCAGGTTGATGGGTTGCGAGAGGTTGGCCGCCAGTACGTGCCGCTGCCACCCTGGGTTCTCGAACCACACCAGTTCCTTCATCCCCGAGGCCAGCGCGATGAGGTCCGGCTTGCCGTCCCGGTTGAGGTCGGCCACCACTACCTGGTAGCCGCCCTTCAAATCCGATGTGACCGTGTGCTCGCGGAACTGCGCCGCCATCAGCGAGCAGCTTACCAGAGCCAGAATGCCCGGCGCGCGCACGCCGCTATCGCCTCGATGGTAGCCGGTCGGGGCTTGGAATGCCCTTCCAGAAATCGCCGTTGGTTTCTTCGATAGGCGTCTTGGCCTCGCCCAGGTGGTTGCCCTCGAGCGTGATCCCCTTCAGAGAACCCGGCTGCACGGAAAGGAACGTGTTCGTGCCCGGCCACGCCCGGCTGCCGCGCACCAGCGCTCCCGCACAGTTGTCCAGGCGAATGACCGGAGCGGCGGCGTTCGGTTGCCGGCTCTCGACCCGGTCCAGATCCAGGCCGGTAGAATCGCGGATGAGAAATTCCGGACCTTCCTCGGCGTCCAGCCGCACGTTCCGCAATTCCAGGCCCTGGGTGTTGAAGGCCAGCAACCCCCGCTTGCCGGAGCCGATCAGGTCCGTGATGCGCAATCCGGGAATCGGCATTTCGGGCAGGCCCTCGATGCTGGCCACCACCGGCGCGCCGGTCACCGTGACGTTGCTGATGGCGATGTTGCGGAACACCGGCGTGCGCTCGGAGACCGGCTCGGCCGGGACTCGCGTGTAGTAGTTGGTGACAATGATGGCCTCGCGCAACGGATTCTCGATCACCCAGTTGTCGAAACGGATGTTCTCGAGCAGGCCACCCCGACCGCGCCCGCTCTTGATGCGGATTCCGTGCTCCGTCCCTTTCGAAACGATGTTGCTCGCCACCACGTTCCGGATGCCGCCCGCGGTTTCGCTGCCCAGCACTACCGCTCCGTGTCCCCGCCGGACGGTGCAGTTGGTGATAGCGATGTTTTCCGTCACGCGCCCGACCCTTCTGCCGTCGGCGTCCTTGCCCGACTTGATACAGATCGCGTCGTCCCCCGTATCGAAGTACGAATCGGAGATTCGCACCTCGCGGCTCGAATCGATGTCGATGCCGTCGGTGTTGACGCCGGGATAGGTCTCGACGATCACATTGCGCACCACCACGTTCTCGCAGTAGAGCAGATGGATGGTCCACATGGACGAGCCCACGATGTGAATTCCCTCGATCAGGATGTTCTTGCTGTCCATGGGCCGGATCATCGAGGGCCGCAGCGCCAGGGCCGCCTTGCGCAGGTCCGCTTCCGGCACTTCCTCTTTGCGCTCGCGCCGCTCCAGAACGCTGGCCCACATCTTGCGGGCCTCGGGGTCGCTCGCCCGCTTGCGCCACTCGGCGTTGTCCGTGGTGAGCGTTCCGCGGCCCGTGATGGTCACGTTCTCCAGATTGCGCCCGCCGATGAGCGGAGCGGGAGTAAGCAGTTCGATGCCCTCCAGCCGGCCCTTCACCAGCGGATACTCGGCCAGATCCGTGTGGAAGCGGATAGTGGCGCCGGCATCGATGTGCAGCACCAGGTTGCTGGCCAGTTCGATCGCCCCGGTCACATACGTGCCCGCGGGAAAGTAAACGGTTCCCCCGCCGGCCGCCGTGCAGGCCTCGATGGCGCGCTTGATCGCCGCGGTGCTCCGCGCGCTCCCATCGTTCTTCGCGCCGTAATCCAAAACGTTGCACACCGGAGCCTGCCCGGCCAACGCGCAGAAGGCCATCCAAATCGGAAGAGTGGTTCGCAAAGCGGGTTTCATAGAGGCAATCGTTATTGTACAGCCTTGCCGGACAGTAACGACCGAGTTGCTCGGGCGGGGAGACGTCACTCGATAAGTCGCGTAATTCTCGGAACCAGGTGGTTCGCCACCACGATCACGGTCTGACCCGAGGCCCGCGTGGCAGCACCGAACCGCGANNGGATGCGGAAGGTGAGGGCGCGCCTCTGGCCGCCGTAGTAGCTCAGGAACTGCGGCGAACTGATGTCCGGGTTCACCGCGTTCGGGTTCTGGCGGTTCGTAATGTTGTCGAATCCGCAGCGCAGTGCCCAGCGGTTTTTGCGAAACAGGAACCGCCGCTCCAGGTGCAAGTTCAGCTCGAAAAAGGCCGGGAACCGGTGATCGTTCGGGTTGCCCAGGATCTGCCCGGCCTCGTTCTGAATCGAAAACGGGAAGCCGCTGCGCGCCTCGAACAAGTAAGCTACGGCCCAGTTCGGCCAGCGGGTGGGCAGATAGCCCCAGCTCAGAAAACGGTTGGGCGCATCCCAGGACATGCGGCCGGTGTTGGCGGCAACGAGCACCGGAGAGTCCACGCTGATATCCAGCACACCGGTGGAAAAGGCGCGCGACCGCGTGTAGCTCGCCATCCACTCGTACTGCTTGTGGAAGGCCTGGCGCAC
>PLEM01000231.1 GCA_003137035.1 Bryobacterales bacterium
TCACAGTCCCGTGAGGGAGCGGACTTCGGGCGCCGTTGCCGCTCTCGGCTAGAATGGTGACTTGCCCGCCTTTTCTTTCGAAATCGTCGCCGAATGCCCCCATACGCGTGCCCGCGCGGGCGTGCTCCACACCGCGCACGGCGACATCCCGACGCCGGTCTTCATGCCGGTGGGCANNGATTCGGGCGGCTACCAGGTCTTCAGCCTGAGCGGTATGCGGAAGGTGACCGACGAGGGCGTTCTGTTCCGCTCGCACCTGGATGGCGATCAGCACCTGTTCACCCCGGAATCGACGGTGGACGTGCAACTGGCCCTGGCCAGCGACATCATGATGGTGCTGGACGAGTGCCTGGAGTATCCGGCCGGCCACGCGCAGGCGCGCGAGTCGGTCCAGCGCACGCTAGGCTGGGCCCGGGCCGCGTTTGCGCACTACCGCAAGCGGGAAAACGAATCCGGCGCGATCGCCCCCCTGTTTCCGATCGTACAGGGCGCCAGCTACGGCGACCTGCGGCGCGGGTGCGCCGACGAACTGCTCGAGCTGGATGCGGCGGGCTACGCCATCGGCGGTCTCTCGGTTGGCGAGCCGCGCGCGCTCAGCCTGGAGATGGTGGAACTCACGGCGCCGCTGCTGCCGCGCGAGAGGCCGCGCTACGTGATGGGGGTGGGCCTGCCCCAGGAACTGCCGGAATACGTGGCCCGCGGCGTGGACATGATGGACTGCGTGCTGCCCTCGCGCAACGCGCGCAACGGATGTCTGTTCACCTCCCAGGGCCGGGTCATTATCAAGCACGCCCGCCACCGCGACGACCCTGCCCCACTCGACCCCGCCTGCCCGTGCTACACCTGCCGGAACTTCTCCCGCGCCTACCTGCGGCACCTCTTTCAGGCCGGCGAAATCCTGTTCGCCAGCCTGGCCACCTTGCACAACCTCCGCCACTACCTTGACATCATGGGGCGGATCAGGCACTCTATATTGGTAGGAACGCTACCCGAGTACTTGGAAGCAATCCGCTCCGTGCCGGTTCCAGATTAAAGGAAGTCTTTGTAGACGCTTCTCCGTGATGTATGCATTCGTTGTGCGCATCGCCCCCCAGCGTAAGGGCAGGAATCGGCCGGCAATGAGAGGCCGAACTTGCTCCTGAATCTCTTTGTCGACACGCCATCCGCGACGCCCTCGGCAGGCAGCCCGTTCATGGGCCTGATGCCGTTTTTCCTGATCTTCGCCATCTTCTACTTCCTGGTGATCCGGCCGATGCAGCGGCAGCGGAAGCAGCAGCAGAAAATGCTCTCCTCGCTTGAGAACGGCAACGTGGTGGTGACCAGCGGGGGCATCGTCGGTTCGATCGTTGCAATCAACGACGACGACACGCTGATCCTGCGGGTCAAGCCGGACAACATCAAGCTGCAGGTGGCCCGGAGCGCGGTGGCTAGTCAGATCACCGGAGAAGCGAAGAAGTGACATTTCCGCGACCGAGAACAACCCATGACCAGTGCCGTTAGGACGCGAGTGATCGTGATTCTGTGCGTGCTGTTGCTGGCACTTTACGGAATCGTCGGGCTGCCCAAGTCCGTGAGCGAACTCAAGAGCAATTTGCAGAGCAATATCCGGCTGGGCTTGGACCTGAAGGGCGGCAGTTTCCTGGTGCTCGAGGTCCAGGTGCAGGACGCGATCAAGGCCGAGGCGGACCGGACCATCGAAAGTCTGCGGGACGACCTGCGCAAGGCCGGCGTCGACTACGTGTCGATGGACCGCAACGACCCCTCCAGCGTCAAGGAGTCCGACAGCATCCAGATCAACATCAAGGGCGTGGCCCCGGCCAAGGCGGGGGACCTGCGAAGCCTGCTCGGCGGCACTCGCTACGCCGGCTGGCACCTGGCCAGCAGCGGCTCCGCGGACTACCGGCTGAACATGACGCCGACCGAGTTGATCGGGCTCAAGAAGGATACGCTGGACCAAACCAAGCAGACCATCGAGCACCGCATCAACGGCCTGGGTGTCGGCGAAACCACCATCCAGGAGCGCCGGCGGGCGGATGCCGAGTACGAGCTGGTGGTCGAGCTGCCGGGCGTGGACGATCCCGCGCGCGTGAAGCAGATCATGCAAACGGCCGCCATGCTGGAGCTATCGGAAGTCAAAGGCGGCCCCTACTCGAGCCAGGACGACGCCCGCGCGAAGAACGGCGGCGTTCTGCCGCTGGACTCCAAGCTGGTCCGGAGCGCACCGCGGGGCGGGGAGAACGGAGATTCCTGGTACCTGCTGAGCCGCATCCCGGTGGTCACCGGGCGGGACATCCGCAATGCCCGGCCCGGCCGGGGTGAGATGCAGAGGTGGGAAACCAACTTCGTGCTGAGCAAGGAAGGCGCGCGCCGCTTTGCTCGCTTCACCGAGGCCAATATCGGCAACCACTTGGCGATCGTGCTGGACGGCCAGGTTCGGAGCGCTCCCAGGATCGATGCCCGCATCGAGGATTCGGGCCGCATTACGGGCGCCGCTAACGAGCAGGAAGCCTCCGACCTGGCGCTGGTTCTCCGGGAAGGTTCGCTTCCGGCCGGGATCACCTACCCGGAGGAGCGGACGGTGGGGCCCTCGCTGGGCGCGGATTCGGTCCGCCAGGGCATTATCGCGGGTATCGTCGGGCTGGCGGCGGTCATCCTGACCATGCTGGTCTACTACAAGGGCGCGGGTGTGAACGCGGTACTGGCGCTGGTCTTGAACGCCGTCATCCTGTTGGCGGTTCTGGGCTACGCCGGTGCGGTGCTCACGCTGCCTGGCATCGCCGGCGTGATCCTCACCGTGGGCATGGCTGTGGATAGCAATGTCCTTATTTTTGAGCGGATTCGCGAGGAGTTGCGGGCTGGCAAGGGGGTCATCGCGGCGGTCGACACGGGCTTCAGCAAGGCCTTTCTGACCATCATCGATACCCACGTGACCACGGTGGTCTCTTGCGCCTTCCTGTTCATGTTCGGGACCGGCCCGGTGAAGGGCTTTGCGGTCACCCTGGTGATTGGCCTCCTCGCCAATCTCTTCACGGCGGTGTTCGTCTCCAGAACCATGTTCGACTGGCACCTCAACCGCCAGTGGCAGGTGACTCGACTCAGCATTTAGGGAACCTGTGCGGATTTTAACCTGGTTGGGTGGGAACATAATTCGGAATACCGGTGTCCAATTCTCCGGGCACTGGTACGGCGTGCTGCATGGAAATCTTTAGAAACACGAATTTCGACTTCTTGGGCCACAAGTGGCCCTTCATCACCGCCTCCCTGGTGCTCTCGGTGGCCGGCATCGTCAGCCTGATTGCAAAAGGGGGCCCCCGCTACGGGATCGACTTCCGCGGCGGAACCAACATGTTCGTTAAGTTTCAGGATCCGCCCCAGATCCAGCGAATCCGAACGGCCCTCTCCCAGCGCATTAAGGGTGAGATCACAGTGCAGAATGTGGTCGGGGGCGCCAACGAGGTTCTCATCGGCACCGAGCTGAAAAGCGACACGGAACTGGCGGTCGCCCGGCAGGCGATGACGGAGACGCTGGAGGCCACTTTCGGCCAGCCCGGCAGCGGCAAACTGGACTTCAACAACGCTGGCCGGCAGGCGCTAGTGGACCGGCTCCGCGATCCGCTCATCCGCAACGGCGTCACGCTCTCCGACGCCGAGATGCAGGAGCTGGTCGGCCGCCTGCTGGACTACCGCGACAAGGACCGCTCCGGCCTGGTCACGAGTTTCGACGATATGTCGACACTTTCGGGCGTGAACGCAACCGTCCTCAACACGTTGAAACAGGAGTGCTACCTGGCTGGATTCAACGTGAAGAGCGTGGATATTGTGGGGCCCAAGGCGGGCGCCGAACTGCGCGTGCAGGCGATTCGCGCCACGCTGCTGGCGCTGGCCGGGATGCTGGTTTACATCGCCTTCCGCTTCGAGTGGATCTACGGTGTGGCGGCGGTGGTCGCGGTGTTCCACGACACCATCATCACGATCGGCCTGTTCTCGATATTCAACAAGGAAATCTCCCTGACGGTGATTGCCGCGCTCCTCACCCTGGTCGGCTATTCGATGAACGACACCATCGTGGTGTTCGACCGGATCCGGGAGAATCTGAAGATACTTCGCCGCGAGAATCTCACTTCGCTGGTCAACAAAAGCGTCAACCAGACGTTGAGCCGAACCATCCTGACCTCGGGTTTGACGTTCCTGACCGTGCTCGCGTTGTTCCTTTTCGGAGGGGAGGTGCTGCATGGCTTCTCCTTCGCTCTTGTGATCGGCATTCTCATTGGTACGTATTCGTCCGTCTTCGTGGCCAGCCCGATCGTGGTATTTTGGCAAGATGTCCGCGAAAGTCGGAAGAGGCGCGGGCCTTCGGCCGGGACGTCCGGTCAGGCGCCGCGGAAGAATCCGGTGAAGGCGGTGAAGCAGACGTAGTTGGGTTGGGTGTCCGGCACACTGCGCCGGAATGCGATTAAGGATTGGAAAGGGTATTCTGATATGTTCGAACAAAGCCTCCTTGAGGGTGGGAAAACCAACAAGCCTTGGACCTTCTTGGTCTCGTTTGGGTTCCAGGTGCTACTGATCGGCATCGCGATCCTGATCCCGCTGATCTATTACGATGCGCTTCCCAGAACCCAGTTGACCAGTTTCCTGGTGGCGCCACCGCCACCGCCTCCCCCTCCGCCTCCACCGGTTGCGGTGGCGCCGAAGATCGTGAGGCAGATCCCGCGGCAATTCGACTCGGGCCGCCTGATGGCGCCCAAGGTGATCCCGAAACAGGTTGCGGAGATTCGGGAAGAGGAACTGCCACAAGTCTCGGGGGCTGGGGTGGTTGGTGGCGTGCCCGGCGGCGTACCCGGCGGCACGGCTGGCGGGGTGATCGGCGGACTTATCGGAACGGTAGCCTCGGCTCCCCCTCCGCCTCCGCCCCCGGTGAAGGTCGAGGCGCCCAAACCGACCCGTATCCGTGTCGGCGGCAATGTGCAGGCGGCCAACCTGATCCGAAGGATCACGCCGGTTTATCCGCCGCTCGCCAAGCAGGCCCGCATCCAGGGCCAGGTGCGCTTCACGGCCATTATCGGCAAGGATGGAGCGATTCAGAATTTGCAGCTCGTAAGCGGGCACCCGCTGCTGGTTCCCGCGGCCCAGGACGCAGTGAAGCAGTGGCTGTACCGTCCGACTCTCCTCAACGGAGAGCCGGTGGAGGTTGTAACTCAGATCGACGTGAACTTTACGTTGCAGCAGTGAGGGTTTGATGGCTTGTGGCATGTGGCTGGTGGCCTGTTGATCCCAATTCGGCGCGCCGGCTGTCGCCTCCGGGGCGTCAGCCGAGGCGCGGCGGTTAGGAGCCACAGGCCACGAGCTACGAGCCACAGGCTCCGAAGGTAAAATTCAACTCGCAGGAGAAAGAGAACAATGTTTCTACAAACACAAATTTGGGCGTTTCTGTTGCTTCAGGCAGACGCGGCGGTAGGCTGGAACATTCCCCAGCTCTGGAACCAGATGGGCTTGCTGGCCAAGGCCGTCGTGGTCATACTCTTCATCATGTCGGCGGGGTCCATCGGCGTCATGATCGACCGCTTGCTGGCCTTCAGCGCGGCCCGAAAACAGTCCCGTGCGTTCGCCCCGGCCGTGGCCGGTGCGCTGCGGGAAGGCAAGCTGGATGAAGCGATCAAGATCGCCGATCGCTACAAGAAGAGCCACCTGGCCAAGGTCGTGGTGGCCGGTCTCCAGGAGTTCCGCGCCCATCAGATCAGCTCGGAAATCCCGGGGGAGGAAATCGAGGCTTCCAAGCGGGCTTTGGAGCGCGCCGAGGCGATCGTGCATGCCGAATTGAAGCGCGGCGTCTCCAGTCTGGCTACCATCGGCTCGACGGCCCCGTTCGTGGGCCTGTTCGGCACCGTGGTCGGCATCATCAACGCCTTCAAGAGCATGGCCAACGAGAAGTCGACCGGCATCGGCGCGGTCGCCGGAGGCATTTCCGAGGCGCTGGTCACCACCGCCGTGGGTCTGTTCGTGGCCATCCCCGCCGTCTGGATGTTCAACTACTTTACCAACAAGGTGGAGTCGTTCGACGTCGAGATGGGCAACTCGAGTTCCGAGTTGATCGATTACTTCCTGAAGCGGTCGCAGCACGTCGCGAAGTAGGCGCGCGCGATTGCTTCCAGTTCCGACTCGGCGAGTTGAATCGGGTTCCCGCGGAGCGGTGTAGCCGGCTCCGCGGGGCCCCGGCCCGGCCGAGTCCGAGAGGACATTACAATGAAGAAATTCTCAGCGGCGCCGCCGGTCGCCGATATCAACGTGACGCCCATGGTGGATGTGATGCTGGTGATGCTCATCATCTTCATGGTCATCACCCCGATGCTTTCCCACGGCGTCAGCGTGGACCTGGTGAAGACTCAGAATCCCATCGCCATGGCCAACGCCGAGAAGGAAGACGCCGTTGTCGTGGCGATTACCCGTACTGGCGATACCTTCCTCGGCACCACCAAGACGAGGCCCGAGGACCTGCCGCCAAAGGTCAAGGACCTGCTCGCCAACCGTACGGACAAGATGACCTACGTGAAGGCCGACGCTCGCTCGTCCTACAAAAAGGTTGTCGATGTAGTGGACAACCTGCGGGCCGCCGGAGTCGACCAACTGGGCCTGATGACCGAGGCGGTCGAGGAGAAGAACAGGGCCGCGCACCAGTAACGGGGCGCACTCTGGTAAAGGAGAAAACACGATGTCAATGACAGTGGGTGGTGGCCCCGGCAAGACCAAGTGCGACATGAACGTCACTCCGCTCATCGACGTTCTGCTGGTGCTGTTGATCATCTTTATGGTCATCGCGCCGATAACCCCCAAGGGCCTGAATGCCCTGGTACCGCAGCCTGCGCCCCCAGGGCAACAGGCGTCGGCGGCCGATACGCGAACCGTGGTCGTCCAGATCAACAAGAACGGCGCCATCATGATCAATCAGGAGCCTATCGAAGAGAGCCGCCTGGGCGCCCGGCTGGAGGATATTTTCAAGACTCGCGCGGAGCGCGTCGTGTTCGTCGAGGGCGATCCGGACCTGCTGTACCAGTCCGTCGCCCATGTCATCGACATCGCTCACGGCGCCGGCATCGACAAGGTCGGCCTGATGACCGAGAAGGTCAAGTCTGGACAGTAGGCCACACTCCGGTTTAGGATTTGTTGTGATCAGGAGCTAGCATGAACCGCAAATGGACTAATCTCTCGGTTGCGCTGGCCGTGGGCCTCCTCGCCGTCGGCATGACGGGCTGCGAGAAGCTCAGGGCCCGCAACGAGCTCAATAAGGGCGTACAGGCTTTTAAAGCCGCCAAGTACCCGGAGGCCGTGGACCGCTTCAAGGAGGCTGTCAGGCTGGACCCGACCTTCCGCACCGCGCGGCTGTACCTGGCTACCGCGTACATGAGCCAGTACATCCCCGGCGCGCCGTCCGAGGAGAATACCAGGATGGCCGCGGCCGCCAAGGAGCATTTCCTGAAGGTTCTGGACGAGGACGCCAAGAACGATGTCGCGCTGGCGTCGATGGCTTCCCTGAATTTCAACGAAGCTCAGAGCGTCCCGGACCTCGCCCAAAAGGTCAAGAAGCTCGAAGAGGCTCAGGAGTGGTACCAGAAGCTTTCCGAGGCCAATCCGAAGAACAAGGAAGCTTTTTACAGCCTGGGCGTCATCGCGTGGACCAAGGCCTATGCGGCCCTGGGCTCGGCCAAAGCCTCCATCGGAATGCGGCCCGAAGAGCCCGTGCCGATCAAGGACAAGAAGGTTCGCGAAGAACTGCGGGCCTCCTATTGGAACATCATCGCCGACGGGATTCGGAACCTGGAGACGTCCCTGTCGCTGGATGGCGATTACGACGATGCGATGGCTTACTTGAACCTGCTCTACCGCCAGCGGGCCGACCTCGCCGAGAACATGGACGAATACAGGAAAGATACCGCCACGGCAGATGACTGGTTGCAGAAGACGCTTACCAAGCGCCGGCAAAAAGCCGGCAACTTGCCGGCTATGGGTGAGGCAGGCGGCGCGAAGTAAGCCCTCGGGGATCGCGCGGAACCCGCTCCACGGGATCCGCGCCCGCTCCCGGTCCTGTTCCTGTTCCCGCCATTGTTGTATCTCGTTGGGCGCCTCTCAACCCAGGCGGTGCTCTGAGCGTGCGATGACGTGCTTTCGCGGGGAACCCCTCCCTTGCGGAACTATGAAGGAATCGCCTCGTGGCGCCGAAGAGGACAAGCTGAAGCATGTCCCACCTGGAGCCAAGTCGCGCGGGCATGGATCCCGGCCATCCCTGGCGGCATTCCTCTATAATGGATAGTAGGCGGCGCCGATGGCCGCCTGTTTTTTTACGATGCCGTCTGACTCCACTGAGGCCCCCGCGACGCCGGTTACGGAAGCCAACCCTCCTGCCTCGGTCGAGGATCTCTATCGCCAGTTGGCGGCCAAGGTCCTTGAGTCGCGCCCGCGGGAGGATTCTTCGCAGCTCGAGAAGGCGTATCGTTTTGCCGCCGGATTCCATAGCAAGCAGACCCGGGACTCCGGCGAGCCATATATAGTTCACCCGCTCCAGGTGGCCCTGATCCTCGCCGAGATGAACATGGACCTGGTCTGTCTCCAGGTCGGGCTCCTGCACGATGTCCTGGAGGACACCGGCGCCACTGCCGAAGAGCTTCGCAAAAACTTCGGCGAGGAGGTGGCGCGCTGCGTCGACGGCGTTACCAAGTTGAGCAAGCTGAAGTTTTACGACCGCGAAGAGCGCCAGGCGGAGAGCGTTCGCAAGATGCTGCTGGCCATGGTAGACGATGTCCGCGTGGTCATCGTAAAGCTCGCCGACCGCCTCCACAACATGCGCACACTGGGGGTTTTGGCGGCCGAGCGCCAGCGCCGCATCTCCCAGGAGACCCTGGATATCTACGCACCGATCGCGCACCGCTTGGGAATGGGCAAAATCCGCGGTGAGCTCGAAGACCTGGCCTTCCGCTTTCTGGAGCCGGATGCCTCCGCCGAGATCATGGCGGCCATCGAGTCCAAGCGCAGCGCCAACGACGAGTTCCTCAAGCAAATCAAAGACGCCATCGACACCGTGCTTCGCCGGGAGGGGATTCCGGCCCGCATCGAGGGGCGCATCAAGCGCGCCTACTCGGTCCACGAGAAGATGAAGCGGCAGAAGATCGGCATCGATCAGGTCTATGACGTGCTCGCGGTCCGCGTGGTCACCGATTGCATCCGAAACTGCTACGCGGCCTTGGGCGTGAT
>PLEM01000546.1 GCA_003137035.1 Bryobacterales bacterium
GCGCGTGTTCGCCGTGTTTGGCGCTTTGGGGGTGGCCGGGTATATGAGCTACCTCGCATTTCAGTTGTTCAAAGACTCTCTGCTGCTGCCGCTGGCGCTTACTGGCATCGGATTGGGGGTGATCGCGGTCGCCGTCGCGTATCAGAAGAACCGGGCCAGGGTGGACGCGTGTATCCTTAGGATTCTGCCAGAGGGGTTGAAGCGCCTGTCACCGGCGGAGCGGGGGTAACGTGTNNCCTGGCGGTCGCGGCTCGGTTACTGTGGTGCGAATTCGCAGGCAGTCAGCCCCTGCGCTGGAGTTCCCTGGATGTCCCGATTCGCGCTCAGAGATTGGCGTCGAGGCAGGCCATGATGTCGTCGCGGGTGAGAGAGCATACCATCTGGTGGACGGGAATGTGCGTACCAGTCACTCAGGCCTGGCCTGGCCGACCGGGAGGTTGGCCGTGGACCTGGAGGTCCGCCCTACGGAGCGGGAGGCGCCCGGAGGAGGTTTTGTGTGAGAAGGGCGCGTTAGTCCAGGCGCTTGTGGAAGCGGAGGGCGCTGAAGGTCATGATGAGGACGCCGTAGACGAATAGGGCCAGCATTTGCGGCCAGAGGATCGAGGCGCCGGTGCCTTTCAGGAAGATGCCGCGGACGATCTGGATGAAGTAGCGCAGGGGGTTGAGGTAGCTGAGGAGCTGCACGGCGAGGGGCATGTTGCGGATGGGGAAGGCGAAGCCGCTGAGCATGAAGGCCGGCATAAAGAAGAAGAAGGAGGACATCACGGCCTGCTGCTGGGTGCGGCAGACGGTGGAGACGAACAGGCCGACGCCCACCGCGGTGAGCAGGAACAGGCAGGAGCAGAACAGCAGCAGCAGCACGTTGCCGCGGAAGGGGATGTGGAACACCAGCAGGGCGGCGGAGGTGGTCAGGATGACCTCGAACAGCCCGGCTAGGGCGAAGGGCAGGGTCTTGCCGAGGATCAGCTCGAGGGGGCGGATGGGGGTCACCATGAGCTGTTCCATGGTGCCGATTTCCTTCTCGCGCACGACGGCCATGGCGGTGAGGATAAGCGAGACCAGGGTGATAATGTTCACGATCACGCCGGGCACGAAGTAGTTGCGGCTGCGCAGGTCGGGATTGAACCAGACGCGGCTGCGCACGTCGACGCTGGGCACTCCCAGGCCCACCGGCCCGCCGATGGCAAGCGTACGGGCGACCAGCTTGGCGCGCTGCTGCTCGGCGAGCTGGCGGCCGGAGAAAGCGGCCACGATCTGGCCGGCGTAGCTGGCGACGATCGAAGCGGTGTTGGAGTTCGTGCCGTCGACCAGCACCTGAACCGCGGTGGTGTCGCCGCGCTCGAGATCGCGGCTGAAGCCGGGCAGGATGGCCACCACGCCCTGCACCTGGCTCTCATCGAGCAGAAGCTGGGCCTGGGCGTTGTTGCCGGGGGCGGCCACGATTTCAAAGCGGCGCGAGCCCTCGAAGGCGGCGCGCAGGTCGCGGCTGGCGGGCGTGCGATCCAGATCCATCCAGGCAATGCGGGCGCTGTCGACGTCCAGGTTCACGGCGTAGCCGAAGATGATGAGCTGGACGAGCGGCGGCAGGAACAGCAAGATGCGCATGCGCGGCTCGCGCAGCGTCTGGCGGAATTCCTTGCGTACGATCTCGCGGATGCGTTCCCACATATCAGGCCACCTTCTGGCGCAGTTTGCGCGTGGCGGCGAAGAAGACCAAGGCCGCGAAAACGAACAGGAACGCGGCTTCGCCCCACAGGATCTCGAGGCCCACGCCTTTCAAGAACACGCCCTTGAGGATGGTGACGAAATAGCGCGCCGGCACGACGTAGGTGATCGCCTGGACCACCACCGGCATGTTCTCGATGGAGTAAATGAATCCCGACAGCATCATGGCGGGCAGGAACGAGCTGAGCATGCCCATCTGGTAGGCCATCACCTGGGTGCGGGCGGCGGCGGAGATGAAAATGCCCCAGCACAGCGAGCCGAGCAGGAACAGGCAAGTGGAGCCGACCAGGATCAGCGGGTTGCCGCGCAAGGGCACCTGGAAGACGAGCAGGCCGATGGCGATCGACAGGACCATGTCGAGGAAACCCAGCGCGAAGAAGGCCAGCATCTTGCCGAGCACGATCTCAGCGGGGCGGAGCGGCGTGGAGAGAAGCTGCTCCATGGTGCCGGTCTCCCACTCGCGAGCGATGGTGAGCGAGGTGATGAGCGCGGTGATGATGGCCAGGATCACCGCGATCATGCCGGGTACGATGAAGTCGCGGGACTTCAGCTCGTTGTTGTAGAGCACGCGGAGGCGGGCGTCCACCGGCGGGTTCAGCCTGGCTCCGCCCTTGCGGTCGAGCGCGCGCGTGCGCACGTCCATGGCATAAACCTGGAGCAGGGTGTCGGCATATCCCTTGGCGATGGAAGCAGTGTTGGAATCGCTGCCGTCGAAAATCAACTGCACCTGCGGCGCGCGGCCGGCCAGCAGTTCGCGGGCATAACCTTGCGGAACCACCACCGCGAGCAGGCACTGGTCCTGATCGATGCGCTTTTCGATGGTGCGGTACTCGTTGACGTAATCCAGGATCTGGAAGAAGCGCGATCCCTGGAAACGCGCGATCAGCTCACGGCTCTCGGGGGTCTTGTCGGAGTCGTAGACCAGCGTGGGGATGTGGTCGACATCGAGGGTGAGGCCGTAGCCGAACAGGAGCAGCATGACCAGCGGAACGGCCAGGGCCATGGCCAGGCTGCGGGGGTCGCGCAAGATGTGCAGGAATTCCTTCTTGGTAACCGCCCGGGTGCGCCGGAGGTTCATGCGGCCCTCTTCTCTTCCTGCTCGATCATGGCGACGAAAACGTCCTCCATGGAAGGCTGGATGGGCTCGAGATGGCGGATGGCGATCCCACGCGCGGAGAGCGCCTGGCGGATGCGGGGCGCGGCGGCCAGCGGGTCGTCCACGGTGACGTGCAGGCCGCCGCCGAAGA
>PLEM01000301.1 GCA_003137035.1 Bryobacterales bacterium
CCATCGACCACAACGTGACGGCCGACCGCCTGGTGTTCGAGGACCGCGCCTACATCCTGTCTACCTCGGACGCGGCGGGCGGGCGCGGCATCAACGCCTCCTGCGTGGTCAGCTCCTTTGGCGGCAAGACGCTGGCCATTGTGACCTCCGGCGGACCATCCGGCGAGCGCTTCCGCAAGCTCCTTTGCGGCTGCGATTTTCCCGTGGAGGTAGTGGAGATCGACAACGAGATCCGGACCAACCTCACCATCACCGACCGCCACGGTCTCACCATCAAGCTCAACCACCCCGGCCCGCCGCTCACCAAGTCGGAGCTGGACCGGGTGGAAGCCGCCGTCGAGCGAAAGCTGGAGGGCGCTTCCTGGCTGATGATCTGCGGCAGCGTGCCGCCCGGCGTGCCGCCCGGTTTCTATCCGAAGCTGGTGCGGATGGCCCGTGAGCGCGGGGTCAAGAGCCTGCTCGACNNGAAGCGGGTCCGACGGTGGTGGCGCCGAACCAGCAGGAAGCCGAGCGCCTGCTCAACACCGCGCTGATCACGCGCGCTCACTTTCTGGAGGCTGCCTCTCGCATCCGGAAGATGGGCGCCGAGTCGGTGATCCTGTCGCTGGGCGGCCGCGGCGCGATCGGGGCCAGCGAGCGCGGCATCGTGGAAGTGGTTCCGCCGCGCGTGGACGCGGTATGTCCCATAGGGGCCGGCGACGCGCTTGCCGCCGCGTTCGTCTGGGCCATGGACAACCACGAGCCCGACTTCGCGGACGCCCTGCGCTGGGGCGTCGCGGCCGGTAGCGCCTCGGCCCGGCTGCCCGGCGTCACCTTCGCCTCCCTGGCCCAGACCAAAGAAGTCTACCCGCGCGTCGAGGTGCGGCCGGGCGGGTAGGGCGGTCCCCCGGGACCGCGCCGGACCCCCTGGTCCGGCCTCGGCCCGCGGACCCAGGGGGCCGCCCCACCAAGACAAAATGAACGGCATGGACCTGAGGCCAGCTCAATTCCTGCCAGAATGGAACTGATGCCGATCAGGAGTGTGAATCCCGCTAGCGGCCGGACGCTTCGGCTCTTCGAGCCGCTGGAGGAAGCGGAAATCGGACGCAAGCTCGAACTGGCGGCGAGCGCGTTCCGCCACTACCGGCGCACGCCGTTCACCGAGCGCGGCCGGCTGATGCTGCGCGCGGCCGGGATTCTGGAGGCCGGGAAGGACCAGTTTGGGCGGCTGATGACCTCGGAGATGGGCAAGCCGATCAAGGCGGCCCGCCAGGAAGCGGCGAAATGCGCCTGGGCTTGCCGTTACTACGCGGAGCACGCCGGGCGCCTGCTCGCCGACGAGCGGGTGGAAACCGGCGGCGGCCTCAGCACCATCCGCTACCAGCCGATCGGACCGGTGCTGGCCATCATGCCCTGGAACTTCCCGTTCTGGCAGGTCTTCCGCTTCGCCGCTCCGGCCCTCATGGCCGGAAACGTGGGGCTGCTGAAGCACGCCTCCATCGTGCCGCAGTGCGCGCTCGCCATCGAGGAGATCTTCCGGGACGCGGGCTTCCCGGAAGGCGCGTTCCAGACGCTGCTAGTCGGTTCGGTGCAAACGAGACGGGTTCTGGACGACCCGCGGGTCGCGGCGGTGACGCTCACCGGCAGCGAGGCGGCCGGCAGCCGGGTGGCGGCATCCGCGGGCCGGCGGATCAAGAAGACAGTCCTGGAGTTGGGCGGCAGCGACCCGTTCATCGTGATGCCCAGCGCCGAGCTGGAAACCGCGGTGGCGACGGCCGTCCAGGCGCGCCTGGTCAACAACGGGCAATCCTGCATCGCCGCCAAGCGCTTCCTGGTGGCCGAACCGGTCGCCGAGGAATTCGAACGCCGATTCGTCGAGGCCATGGGACGCGTTCGAATCGGCGATCCGATGGAGGAGGCCACCGAACTCGGACCGCTGGCTACCGCCCAGATCCTGGAATCGCTCGATGCGCAGGTGCGCCGATCGGTGGCGGCCGGCGCGCGCCTGCTCCTCGGCGGCACGCGCATCGACCGTCCCGGAAACTACTACCCACCCACGGTCCTGGCGGATATCCCCGAATCCGCGCCGGCCTATTCGGAAGAACTGTTCGGTCCCGTCGCGGCGCTGTTCCGCGTGCGCGACGCCGGGGATGCCATCCGGCTTGCCAACGCCACCCCCTTCGGACTGGGCGCCAGCGTGTGGACCAGCGACCCGGTGGAGCGCGAGCGGTTCATCGACGAAATCGAATCCGGGATGGTATTTGTCAACGGCATGGTGGTCTCGGACCCGCGTCTGCCCTTCGGGGGCGTCAAGCGCTCCGGCTATGGCCGGGAACTGGGCGCCCACGGCATCCGCGAGTTCGTGAACATCAAGACCGTCTGTATCCCGGCCTGAGTGTTGTATTTTGAAACAGCATCTTCTTCACAAGGAGGGCTAACCTTTTCGCCGGTCGGTGCGTCTCTATTCTCTCTGGAAGTTCTCAGGATTTGTGTGTATTGAGTCCGGAAGATCCGCAATGCAATCTGAGAAGAAGCGCAAGCGTGTTCTATGGACGCTTCTGCTGACGGCCTTGGTCGCCGGGTCAGGCCTGCTCTGGCAGGCGCGATCCGACGCTCCGGGCAAGCCGTCCGGCAAAGCGCCTGAAGTGTCAGTTCGCACGGTCCGGGTTACTTCCGGCAGGTTGGAGCGCACCCTTCGGCTGACGGGAAGCACGTCACCGGAGCGTTTCGCTTCCCTGCTGGCCCCTCAAATGCGCGGAAGCCGCCGCGGGCCCAGCGCTAGCAGCAGCAGTTCGTCGAGTTCCTCCGGGACATCCACAACCAGCAGTTCTGCGACCGCGTCAGGCAGCACCGGGACTAGCGGCGCCACCGGGGCCTCCGGGGCCAGTTCCGGCTCGCTGGCCACCGCTCTCAACCGGTTCAGCGTTCCCACCAGCTCCGTTCCGAGTACCTCGACGAGTTCGAGCGCCAGCACCACTTCCAGCACCAGCTCCACCACTTCGAGTTCCGGTGGAGGTGGCGGAGGAGGCGGCGGAGGGGGCGATTTCGGCTTGGTCCTGCAAAGAACCGCCGCGCCCGGCGGCCGCGTCAGGAAAGGTGACCTGATCGCCGAATTCGACCGCCAGTACATGCTGATCCGGCTGGACGACTACAAGGCCAACCTGGACCAGCAGGCGGCGGGCCTGGTTTCTTTGAAAGCCAACCTGGACGTGGACAAGAAAACCCACCGGCAATCCATCGAAGTCGCCAAAGCCAGCCTGGAGAAAGCGCGCTACGACCTGAAGACCAGTCCGGTCCAGTCCGCCATCGTCAGCGAGCAACTGAAACTCGCCGAGGAGGAGGCCGCAGCCCAGTACAAAGAGTTGCTGGGCGAGGTGAAGAACAAGGACATCTCGCAGGAAGCGCAGTTGCGAATCAGCGTTCTGGAGCACGACCAGAACAAGATCGAATTCCAACGCTCCCAGGCCAATGCGGACCGCATGGTGTTTCGAGCGCCGATCGACGGGATCGTGATTATGGGAACGACCTTCCGGGGCAGTGAGTTCTCGCAGATCCGCGCCGGAGATCAGGTCTTTCCCGGAATGATGTTCATGCGCGTGGTGGATCCTAGCTCGATGGTGGTTACCGCCACGGTCAACCAGTCCGACATCGAGCAACTGCGCATCGGCGCGCGGGCCCGGGTACGGTTCGACGCCTACCCCGACCTCGAACTTCCGGGCCGCGTTTACTCCATCGCCGCCATGCCCAAGACCGGCGGTTCCCGGGCTTCCTACGTCAAGGAGGTCCCGGTCATCGTCAAGATGGAGCGGCTCGATCCGCGTGTGGTTCCCGACTTGTCGGTGAGCGTGGACGTCCTGCTCGGCAGCGAACCGGATGCGGTGGTCGCACCACGGGAGGGGATCTTCACCGAACCGCCCGACGGCAAGCCCTTCGTCTTCGTACGCACGGATTCGGGATGGGAGCGGCGCCCGGTCGAATTGGGCTTGACCAACAACGTTGCGGCAGTCGTTCGTTCCGGCCTGCGACCCGGCGAGGCGATCGCCGCGGAGAGGCCCAGACAGGAAACCAAGTAGGAGCGGGGCCGATACCCGCCCTCGACGGAAGAACAGGCGATGTCCAAAGACATAAGACCGAAACAGCGACTCGGGAGGCCGCCGTCGCGCAAGCGCAAGATCCTGGGCTGGGCGGCCGTGCTGACGATCTGCGGGGGCGGAGCGTTCGCCGCGTACCGCTACGGCGGCGCCACCGAAGTGGTGGTTGCCACGGCGCGGGTGCGGCGCAGCGACTTCGTGATCGCCACCCGCACGCGCGGCGAGATCCGCAGCACACGCTCGATGATTCTGGCGGCGCCCCAGGTGCCCAGTCCGCGCATCGTCCGGCTGGCCGTGGACGGCAAACCCATCCACAAGGGCGAAGTGGTGGTGGAGTTCGACACCGCGCAGCAGGAGCAGAACTACCTCGAGAACAGCACCAACGTTCGCACCGCGGATAGCGAGATCATCCAGACCAAGGCCGCTCACCGGATCACGGACGAGATGGACGCCATGAACCAGATGACCTCGGGCTACGACGTGCAGCGCGCGAAGCTCGAGGCCAGCAAGGCCGAGATCCTCTCGGAGATCGAGGGCGCCAAGAACCGCATCAACGTGGGCATCGCGGAGGGCAGCCTCAACCAGGTGGACGTAACGACCAAAGCCCACAAGGTGAATCAACAGGCCGAACTGGATCGTTTGCAGCAGCGCAAGGACAAGACCGTGCGCGATACCGGGCGCGCCAAGGGATACCTGTCGAACATGGTGATCCGGGCGCCCATCGACGGCATCCTCAGCATCCTGCCGAACTTCCGCGCTTCGGGCTCGTTCGGTTCCACGCCTCCGCCTTTTAAGGAAGGCGACAGCGCCTGGACCGGCGCGGCCATCGCCGAGATCCCAGACCTGACCAGCATGCGGGTCGAGCTCAAGCTGGAGGAGGTCGAGCGGGGCATGTCGAAGCTTGGCCAACTGGTTCACGTGCGCGTCGACGCGATCGCGGACAAAGAGTTCATGGCCGAGCTGGATTGGATCTCTCCGGTGGCCACCCTGAACTTCTCCCGGATGGCCTCCGCCGAGAAGATCTTCCCGGCTTACGCGACTCTGAAGAGCCTCGATCCGCGGCTCCGTCCGGGCATGAGCGCCTCGGCGGAGATCGTCATCGAGAGCCAGCCCAACGCCTTGCTGATTCCGGTGCGGGCCAGCTTCCTGCAGAACGGGAAGCCGGCGGTCTACGTCCAGCGGGGGCAACAGTTCCAGATCCGCCAGATCGAGGTTGGGAGGAGGAATGAGAACGACATTGTGGTGGTGAAGAACCTGCGGGAAGGGGAAGTGGTGACGCTGGAGAGTCCGGTCGAGGCAGCAAAGCGCGCGAGGAAACTCTAGTGTCGAGTATTGGGAGCGCCTTGACGCACAGGCTGAATGCCTGTGCCACGGGGATGTGGCACAGGCATTCAGCCTGTGCCAGGCGCTTCTACTTGGTTG
The DNA here is from genome assembly GCA_003137035.1 of Bryobacterales bacterium. Taxonomy (GTDB): domain Bacteria; phylum Acidobacteriota; class Terriglobia; order Bryobacterales; family Bryobacteraceae; genus Fen-330. The sequence continues at coordinate 5,493 of PLEM01000301.1, forward strand.
AGCCATGAAGAAAATCGTAATTCGCGTTCTGGCGCTGTTGGCGGTGGCCGCCGCGGTATGGGGCGGCTACCATTTCTTCCAGCAGTTCCAGCAGAAGCAGCAGCCCGTGCCGACCGCCACGGTGCGCAAGGGCGACGTCATTATCCGAAGCTACACGCGCGGCGAGCTGCGCGCCGTCCGCTCGGCCATGCTGGTCGCTCCCAACTTGTTTGGCACGGTGCAGATCACCAGGCTGGCGCCGCTGGGCAGTTTCGCCCGCGAGAAGGACCTCATCGTGGAGTTCGACGACTCCGAGGTCCAGTCGCGCCTGGACGAGAAGCAACTGGAACTGGAACAACTCGACGAGCAGTTGAGGATGTCGCAGGCCAACATGGACATCCGCACCAACCAGGACCAGGTCGAGCTGCTCCGGGCCCGCTATGCGGTGCGCCGCGCGGAGCTGGAAGTCAAGCGCAACGAGCTTCTCTCCGCCATCGACGCCAAGAAGAACCTGCTGAACCTCGACGAAGCCCAGCGGCGGCTCAAGCAGCTCGAAAGCGACGTCAAGTCGCGCCTGGAAAGCTCGCTAGCCGAGCTGGCGGTGCTGCGGGAGAAAAAGAACAAGGCGATCCTGGAGCTGTCTCGCGAGAAGCGGCGTCTCAGCCAGGTGAAGCTGCTGGCGCCCATGTCCGGGCTGGTGGCGATCCGGCAGAACCGCGGCAACTTCATGATGCGCGGCATGCAGCTTCCCGACCTGCGCGAAGGCGACCAGGTCTTTCCCGGTCTGCCAGTGGCCGATGTGCTGGACCTCTCGGAGCTCGAAGTGGCGGCCAAAGTGGGAGAGCTGGACCGCGCTAATCTGCACGACGGCCAGGATGTCACGCTCCGGCTCGACGCCATTCCGGACAAAATCTTCCACGGACAGATCAAGAGCCTCAGCGGCACCGCCACCGCCAACATCTGGTCCGGCGACGTGGCCAAGAAATTCGACGTGACTCTCTCGGTGGACATGCAGGAGTTGCTCACCGGACTCGGGGCCAAGCCCGATCAGATCAGGAAAGTGCTGGAAACCGCCCAGCGCAACCGCAACCGGCCGCAGACAGGACAAATGGCGTCCATGATCCCCACCGACGGCGCGATGGACGGGCCCCTGGGCGGGATGCCCGGCGCCGCGCCGGGAGCCGGCGCTGGCACGGGCACGATGGTTCGGGCCCGAACGGGCGGCGAGGGCGGGGAAGGTGGAGGAAGGCGTGCGCGCGGCGCGGGCCAGGAGGGTGAAGGCCAGGGCGGCGGTCAAGGCCGCATGATGCGCATGGGCGCGAACCTGTCCTCCGAAGATCAGGCCAAGCTGCGGCAGGCGATGCAGAAGATTCTCAACGGCCGCAACCCGCAGGACCTCAGCGCCGAGGACCGGCAGAAGATGTTCGAACAGATGCGGACCCTCACCCAGAGCATGGGAGGCGGAGCCAAGCCCGAGGCCGGTGCGCGCGGCGCTTCGGGGCAGGGTGGAGCGGTTCGCGCTTTCGGGCCGTCGCCGGGCCCTGGCGGACCGCCCGGGGCGGCGCTTCCCCCCGGCTTCGGCATGGGATCGGCGCCGCAGTTCAGCGCGAAGGACTTGGAGAACGCCCAGCTTCCGGCCACGCCGGAAGAAGACAACCAGTTGGAAGTGCTGCTTCGCCCGGGCCTGCTCGCCGACGTCGAGATTGTCGTCGAGAAGATCCCCAACGCCATTCACATTCCAGTTCAGGCCGTGTTTGAGAAGGACGGCAAGCCGATCGTCTACGTCAAGAACGGCAGCCAGTTCGAGGAGCGGGTGATCAAGCCGCTGAAACGCAGCGAGTCCACCATGGTCATTGCCGAGGGGCTGAAGCCCGGAGAGGTGCTGGCGCTGGCCGATCCCAACGCGAAGAAGGGCGGCAAGAAGGAAGACAAGGCGGCCGGGAACAAAGGTCCGGCCATGCCGGCGGCGGGCGCTGGAGGGGGAGCCAGACAATGAGCGGCATCGGCGGATACTTGCCCGAGCTGTACATGGGGCTTTCCAGCCTCCTGGTGCACAAGCTCCGGAGTTTGCTCACCATGCTGGGCATGATCTTCGGCGTGGGCGCGGTGGTGGCCATGCTCTCGATCACCGCGGGCGCACAGAAAGAGATGATCAGCTACATCGATCTGCTGGGCGTGAACAACATCATCGTGGAGGCCAAGGAGGCGGTCGACGCCAACGAACTGCAGGTGCGGCGGGCCATCTCGCAAGGGCTCTCGTTCCGGGATTACCGCGCCATCTCGGAGAACGTCCAGGGGCTGGAGGCCCTCACCCCGCGCAAGCGCTTCAAGCCGCAGAAAGTGCTGCCCAAGACCACCCAGGAACTGCCGCTGCTGATCGGCGTGCTGCCCAACTTCGCCGAGATCAACAGCCTGAGGATGGTCTCCGGGCGCTTCTTCTCCCAGGAGGAGAACGACCGTTCGGCGCCGGTGTGCGTGCTCGGCGAAACCGCCAAGATCAACCTGCTCGGTTTCGACCCCGCCATTGGGAAGTACGTCAAGGTGAACGACCTCTGGCTGCAAGTGATCGGGGTGCTGTCGGCGCAGGCCACCGCCGACACCGACGTCGAGGGAATGGAATCGGCCAACCGCAACAACACCATCATCTCGCCGCTGAACACGGTGATGCGCCGGTTCGAGGACAACAGCAGTTACCTGAAGGACGAGATCGACGGCATCTATATGAAGGTGGCGACCGGCACGGATTCGATTGAAACCTCGAACGTGGTGAGCGCCATCCTGTCGGCCACGCATAAGGACGCGGGCGATTTCACGGTAATCGTGCCGGCCGGCCTGCTCAAGCAGCGGCAGCAGACCCAGATGATTTTCTCGATCGTCATGATCTGCATCGCGGGCATCTCGCTGCTGGTGGGCGNNACGCGCGCCAGTCGGATATCATCCGGCAGTTCCTCACCGAGGCGGTGTTGATCTCGATCGTGGGCGGACTGATCGGCATTGCGTTCGGGTTCTCGCTGTCGCGGATCATCGCCGCGGCCGCGGGCTGGTCTACCGAGGTCACCTCCGGTTCGATCGCGGTGGCATTTGGCGTATCGGTGGCCATCGGGCTGGTATTTGGAATCTATCCGGCCGTGCAGGCCGCAAAGCTGGATCCCATCGAAGCGATCCGCTACGAGTAAAGGAATATGCGCTTTTTCTGCTTTCTTACTGCCTTGCTGAGCGCCGGCTCGATGCTGGCGCAGGAGGCGCCGCGGTTCCCCACGGCGTCCTACTTCCGGCACACGTTCCAAACGCCGCAGACGCGGGTCGAACTGCAAGCGCCGGCGCGGCTCGACGACTTCCTGGTGGATGGCAAGCTCGAGCTGTCGCTGCGCAATTACCTCGAGCTGGTGATGGCCAACAACACCGACATCGCCATCCAGAAGATGTCTCTGGAGATCCCCACCAACAACATCATGCGGGCCTTCGGCACATTCGACCCGGCGTTCGTGGGCTCATTCAGCGCCAACCGGGCCAAGGACGCCTCGACCAGCACGCTGGCGGGCGCGAGCGTGCTGAACAGTTTGAACCAGGTTGCGGATTTCCGGTACACCCAGACGCTGCTGAACGGCACCCAGTTCAACGTGGGATTCAACTGGGGAAAGAACTCCTCGAACAACTCCTTTTCCACGTTCAATCCCGCGCACGCCACCCAGCTTGCCCTGGGCTTCACGCAGCCGCTGCTGCGGAATCGCGGCGGGTTCATCACGCGCCTGCCCATTATGGTGGCGCGGAGCACCCTGCGCAAGAGCGAGTACGACTTGCGCGACCAGTTGCTCCAATTGGTTCAGAGCGCCGAGGGCGCCTACTGGGACGTCATCGAATCGCGCGAGAGCCTGAAGGTGCAGGAGGAGTACCTCAAGCTCAACGACATCTCGCTCAAACGCTCCCAGCGCGAACTGGAGCTGGGCGCGATGTCGCCGCTGGACATCTACCAGCCGCAGCAGCAGTATGCCCAGGCGGAGATCCAGGTATCGCAAGTCCGGTTCCAGCTTGCCCAGCGCGAGGACGTGCTGCGCCACCTGATCGGCGCCGACCTGGACCCGCGGATGCGGAAGCTGCCCGTGGTCCTCACCGAGACCGTGCTGCCGCCCGCGGGCGAGACTCCGGTCGATCCGGAGGCCGCCGTTCAAAAAGCCCTGGCCATGCGCCCCGACCTCAAGAGCGCGCAGCAGTCGCTGGACCTCGACGAGCTGGGTATCCGCTCTTCCACCAACGCCCTCCGGCCCGACGTGTCGCTCAACGCCGGGTACACCTCGAAAGGCCGGGGCGGCACCTTTTACCAGAGGACGGATCCGTTCGGCGACGGCAATCTGGTCAGCAGCATCGTCCCGGGCGGCTTCAACGACGCCATCAGCCAGTTATTCGGGTTCCAGATACCGACTTACTCTTTCGGACTGACGCTGCGCTTCCCCATTCGCGACCGGCGCGCCTCGGCCGACCTGGCCAACTCGCTGGTTCAGAAGCGCCTGGACGCGCTGCGCGTGCGCTCGACCGAACAGCGGGTCCGGCTGGACGTGCTCAACGCCGTCAACAGCGTGGAAGCGGCTAAAGCCGGCGTCAGACTGGCCAGGGTGGCCGTGGACTTTGCCAAGAAGCAGGCCGACGCGGAGCAGAAGAAGTACGACCTGGGCACCAACATCATGTACTTCGTGCTCCAGGCCCAGACCAGCCTGGCCAGCGCCGAATCCCAGTTGGTGACGCAATCCATCGAATACCGCAAGAGCCTGCTGAACCTGCTGCGCTTCACCGGCGAGCTGCTGGATGAGCGCGGGGTGGCGATCAAGTAGAATCACTGCATGGGGCGAATTCGTATTCTCTCCGACGACGTGGCCAACAAGATCGCCGCCGGGGAGGTGGTGGAGCGGCCCGCTTCGGTCGTCAAGGAGCTGCTCGAGAACTCGCTGGACGCGGGCGCGTCGCACCTGCGGATCGAGGTGGAGAGCGGCGGCCGCCGGCTGATCCGCGTCACCGACGACGGCTGCGGGATGCTGCGCGACGACGCCATGCTGGCCTTCGAGCG
>PLEM01000125.1 GCA_003137035.1 Bryobacterales bacterium
ACGCGGTAAGCCTCCGGCGTCAGTTCCTTGGCCTTGCGCCCATAGGCGGTGGTGAACTCGCGCAGGAAATAGTCGGCCAGCAGGGGGATGTCCTCGCGGCGGTCGCGCAGCGCCGGCACGTAGAAGGGGATGACGTTGAGGCGGTAGAAGAGATCCTCGCGGAAGTTGCCGCGCTCGATCTCTTCGTCCAGGTGCTTGTTGGTGGCGGCGATCACCCGCACGTCCACCTGAATGAACTGCGACGCGCCCACCGGCTCGAACCGCTGCTCCTCGAGCGAGCGCAGCACCTTGGCCTGGGTCTTCAGGCTCATGTCGCCCACCTCGTCCAGGAACAGCGTGCCGCCGTCGGCTTTCTGAAACTTGCCTACGAGGTCCAAAGCCTCGCCACTGCATCCAAGCGGCGCAAGATGCTCACCTGTGCGCCGCTGGTGCCGGACGCGAACTTTCCTGCGATCGTGTCCGGCGGTTGAAACCTATGTAGTCGGCACAAGCGGGCGGCGGTGCGGCGCGGATACCACATCCGGGTGAGGCGGAGCGACGGCGCAGCCCCAGCGCAGCCCTCTCGCCTAATGATTGGGACAAACGGACAAGGCGCTTGGAAGTATCGGTCTACTCTGTTGGCACGGGCCGCCAATCTTCTCGGGGGCAGTATTGCTTCAAGAAACTCACCGTCAGTTGCCAGTCGGGACGACATCTAAATTCCCCCGTCTTGTCTCGGAGCGTGTATGGCAGAAGACTCTGGGCGAGAATCTCTTTTGTTAAGACCTGAGTCGGGCAGGAATACCCCGGCTGAGAGTGCCTTTGAGGCTTTTGCGTGTCACTTCGTGGGAAGCAGGTGAGAAGGCGCTCCCTGGTCTCGCAATATCGTTTGTACCAGCTTTGATCGTCCTCCGCCTGGGAAGGAAGCAGAATCGTTACCGGGATACGGGTTCGAAGCCGTTCTTCGAGGGCGAAGATCACTGGCATGAGATCGGAATCCTCGCTCAAGAGGTATACCTTGTCTGGTTTTGAATCGCCAGGGTGAAGCGCGTCGATCATCATTTCGACTGCTAGGTTAACCTCGTTCTGCTTTTCCTTTCGATTCTTCAAGGGTGCGTCGGGATTCTCTTGGTACTTCTCTTGCTTCGGGAATAGTCCTGTTTCTTTGTCCCCCTTCTGGTAGAACCCTTGAATCACCTGCAATCGATCAATCGTTCTAACCGCCCTCGCCCACTCCCCGTAGCGCACGTGTTCACCTGTCTTGTGCCCTACGACCTCTTCCTTCTGGGTGACCCTCGATGTGAAGTACTTGACGGACACCAGTTCCTCATCCGCGCCCATAAAATGGCGCTCAACGAGAGCACGGAAGTCGCACCAGCCCAGTCCCGCCTCTTTCCCCGCCCTCTTTCTCCAGTAATCGGTGACACCGTAATAGAAATTGAAGCCGTCCACGTACAGGATGGATCGTGTCATAGGTGGCGGAAGATTACCACAGCACGACACCGGCATGCAAGGGCTTGAGTGCATGAGTGCGACTCGGGTCGAGTACGATCTCACGCTGGACGGGGCGTTGCCCGTAGAGACGTGCGGGGAAGCGTATCGGAGTGTCCCACGTGTGGCGATCACAGCTGGCCTCCCGTCGTTCCTCGGGGTCTCGGAGTGGCCATACACGGTGTCGGGTGCCGACGCCAAAGGTGGGCGGATGTATCAGAACACCGGAGCAGTGGTTGTTCCTATTGGGGTCAGCGTTGGAAAGATCATGTTGACAAAGGGATAGCATAGTAGTAGACTATGCAGTAGGGAATATGGCAAGACTGATTCTGGAAGTGACGAGTGCGGAGTTGCCAGATCTGCTGCGGCTGCCGGAAGTCGCGAAGCTGGTAGATGCTGGGCGAGTCTCGATTCAGCCGGAAGAACCGCCGTCAAGCGGCGATCCATCTACGCGTCAAAAGGGCCGGGAGATCTTCGAACGGCGAGCGACGCAGCGCGGACTCCGGGTTCGTACCTTCTCTCAGCCTGGGGTGAGCGATTTCGTCGTATATGGTCCGGCCAATTCCAGACCCGTACGCCTGATCTGCTCGGAGAGTCCGAGAATCAGCCTGCGCAAGGAATGGGCGGAACCAGCCGACCTCATCTGCGCGTACGTTTGGCTGTTGCCGACCCGTACCCGAGTATTCCTGCTGAGCTACGAAGACGCGGCTAGTGTCCTGGGGGGGAAAGCGCTGGAGAGTTCTTCATTCAAGAATAGCGGCTACTACACCACCGCATGTACGCCTCGTCGCCAGCAGGTGATGGAGCGTTTTGAAGATCGATGGGATGTATTCACTTCATGAAGTGAGGAGCGTATTATGCAGCGGAACACCAAAGTCATTGCAGCGGTAGGCTTGATTCCGGAGCCGCGAGAACTGCGGGCGGTGTGCCGGGGCAGGGTCTTTCTCGACGATATAAAGGGAGTGTCTCTCACTACCTCCCATCGTGTTNNAAGCGGACATTCATGGCGCGATGGATTCCCATCATATCCGTTGGCAGCCGTAAGGAATCTGCAGGAAGGGAGAAAGCTCCTTGATCCCGTCAAGCCGACCGGAGGATGGCCGTACTGGCACTATCTCGACGAGATCTCCGGCGAATGGGAAAACCTGTCCCATCTTTGGCAGCGAACTCTTACCCAGCGCTGCCCCAATTCTCTACCGGTTGTCCCAGAACCATAGGGGGTTCGCGGGTGCCCACTGAAGTACCGCCAGATCCACAGACCGATGTTGGATGCTTCGCCATCTGCCAGGAGGAGGCTTCCATGAGCCTCGACCGGGAGACCAAGATTGGGTGCGTTGTGCTCAGTCCTGAACGGGAGATTCGCACTAGGGGGCACAACACTTTGCCGCTCGGTATCAAACCAGATCCGGTCGAACGGCTGCGCAGGCCTGACAAGTATACTTGGACCGAGCACGCTGAGCGGAATGCAATTTATGCGGCAGCAAGATTCGGAATCCCGCTTGAAGGATGCACCATGTATGTAGATCTCATGCCGTGCATCGATTGTGCGCGGGGCATAATCCAGTCGGGCATACGAGAGGTCGTCGTGTCGAAGGATAGGATGCAGGCCTACTCAAACTTGTCCTATCGGGAGCAGCACGTGGTGGCCGCATCCATGTTGAAGGAAGCCGGAGTGAAGTTAAGGACAGTTTAGGAGTCTGTTGCAGTAGCCCGCCTTCCGCAGCGATGCCGTCGGACTTCCGACGAGGGCCGGATGGTTCGTCACCGTCCCTTGATACACCACCTTCTTCCTCCGGCGGAGTTCGTGAGAGGCCCGTCGTCACGGGGTCTCGGCGAATGGACTTCACGACGGCGCGTTGCTGTGAGTGCCGATGATGCGCAGGGTGTCTCCGACGGCGGCCAGCCCGCCGCGCGGTCAACGGGGCGGGGAGCCGCCCTTACTCCTCGATCTTGGCTTCCTTGGGGGCGATGCCCAAGGCTTTCATCTTGCGGTAGAGGTTGCTGCGCTCCAGGCCCAGCAGCTCCGCCGCGCGGCTGACGTTGTTGCCGGTCTCCTCGAGCTTCTTCAGGATGTATTCGCGCTCGGCGGATTCGCGCACCTCCTGGAGGCTGGCGAAGCTGTCGGCGGGGCGCTCCGCGGCCCCGCGGCGAGCGGGGTTCAGCGGAATGTGCCGCGCATCGACGCGCACCTGCGGGTTCATGATGACGATCCGCTCCATGAGGTTGCGAAGCTCCCGCACGTTTCCCGGCCAGTGGTAGTCCGCCAGCACGCGGTAAGCCTCCGGCGTCA
>PLEM01000501.1 GCA_003137035.1 Bryobacterales bacterium
AGACACGGCGGCCCGCAGGCAACAGCGCTAGCTGTGCGGATCGAACGGGCCGCACGCGCGGGTTGCCCTGGGCGGTGGGGTTGGCAGCGCGGCGTTTCGCTATGGCGCAGGTGGCAAGGCTGACGCGCTAGAATTGACCGGGTGCCCAGGCGTCCGGGGGGTTAGGTCGCGCACACGCGGGACCGAATTCGGCGACCTTCCCCGTAGTTACCTGACGGCCGGTCAGTGTGATCACGGCTCGGGACATGGACGATGGTGAACGGAGGCTATTCCGCCGCAAGTAGGTGCATCCGATGAAGAAGAAACTCCCGCCGGCGACGCGACCTCTTCCGAAGTTCCGCTCGGACAAGGAGGCCGCCGAGTCTTTCGAAGCGCATTCCGTGGCGGAGGTGTGGGATCAACTGCCCGCGGGCCGGCAGGCTAAGCCGTCTGCGGCGCTGGCAGAGTCGATTCGGGAGCGCCACGCTCGTGCCAAATCTCCCATCTCGATTCGGTTGGCCCCGGAACAGATCGCAGCGGCAAAACAGATCGCGGAAGCGAAGTCGGTCGGCTACCAGACGCAGTTGCGGATGTGGATTGCAGAGGGTATTCGCCGCGAGGCGAAGCGGGCCTGATCGTCCGGTGCTCGTCAGTGACAGGCGCGTGCGCCCGCGAACCCACGGTAGATGGTGACGGCGGAGGCGAGCAGCATCAGGGCGCCAGTGAGGAGCGGCAAGGGTACGCGGCGGAGGATGCGGCGGGCGGCCAGCGTTGAGATGGTCAGCGGGAGGGCGGTCGTGATTCCGAGGACCAGCATGGTGGCTGCGCCTCGGAGTGGCGAGGCGGTGGCCGCGGCCATCGCTACGAACGCGTAGGTCATGGGGCAGGGAAGGAAGCCGTTGGCGGCGCCTAGAACCAGTTTTCCGGCGGAGCCTTGTCCGGCTAGCGAGGCGACGGCGCGGGCGGCTGGCGCGAACACGCCAACCCCTACCATCGAGTCGCGCAGAACTCCTAGCGAGTGCAGGCCGGTCAGCAGGAGCAGCGCTCCCGCGGCGAGCGCCAGCGCGCGAGTGCCTACGCCGAAGCGAAGAACGGTCTCGCCGAAAGCTCCCGCCAGCGCGCCGAGCAGCACGTACGTCGAGGTCTTGCCAACCAGGTAGAGCGGCAAGCCGCGGGCGCCCGCGAGCGCAGCGAGCGGGCCGCACATCCCGGCGCAGTGCAGGCTGCCGGAGATTCCCATCAGGAAGACCAGCGGCAGGTTCAATGCGGCGCCTCGATTGGATTGCGCCGGTTGTGCGCCATCCAGCCCCAGAGGAATCCTCCGGCGAAGCCCGCCGTGATGAGCGCTTCGATCAGCAGCGGCGCGCCGTCGCCTCTCCAGATCGAAGGGACGATCCAGATGTAGCGCTCCAGCCAAAGCATCGCCAGAATCCAGCACGCGACCGCCGCCAACCATTTGGGCGTGCGCTTCAGGTCCTTGCTTAGCAGGACCACCAGCGGGACGATGAATGCGCCGTAGGTCGCGATCCAGGCTAGCGGGGCGTAGGGCATCTGGTAGTAGCGCCGGATCACGAAGGCGATCTCCTCGGGCAGGTCGCCGTACCAGAAGACCAGCCATTGCGCCCAGAACAGGCCGCCGGTCAGGAGGCAGAAGCCGAACAGCAGGCGGCCCATGTCGTGGGTCTCATCGGCGGTTAGACGGTGGAACAGCGCGGCGGCGATGGCCAGGAACGCCAGCGCCGCGTAGAATGCGCTCACAAAGAAATACCAGCCGAACAGGGTGCTGTACCAGCTCGGGTCGAGCGACATCACGAGATCGAAGCCGATCAGCGAGTAGCCGATGCCGAAGGCGATGAGCAGAACCGGGGCGAGCACACGCGTTCGGCGAGTTGCGGATCGCTGCGAGTAGTAGACGTAGGCCGCGCTGAGCGCGTACAGACCGGCGAAGACGAACAGATCGCGCGCACCCAGGAACGGCACGCTCAGCCAGAGGCGCTTGTCCGCGACGGGCGTGCGCGCCCACACGAAGATGCTGCCAGCGCCGAACAGCATCATCGCCACAAACAGCACCAGCGAGATCGGCAGGAAGAAGACCAGGCTCTCGCCCATGCGGCGAAAGGCGTCGCTCCAGCGTCCTTTCGAGACCTCGTAGGCGGCGGCGAAAACTACGCCGGACTGCGCGATGCCGGTCCAGAACAGGAAGTTGAGCAGGAAGGCTTGCCAGGCGCGCACCGGCTGCCCCAGCGCCAGCGCGACAACGAACGTGGCGGCCCCCAGCGCTAAGAGCGCCTGGCAGACTCGCAGCTTGGTTCGTGTCCCGTTCATGGCCGTTGCAGCTTTCGAACGTAGTCGACCACGCGCCAGCGCTCGGCGGGCGCAAGGGCTTCGGATAGCGGCGGCATGATCACGCCGCCATTGCGGATGGCGTTGTAGATCAGCCCGTCGCGGGCTTCCAGGTATTTCCGCGCGGTGAGGTCGGCCGGCCGGGAAATCTTTCGTGCCACCGGACCGTCGCCGCGGCCGGATGCGCCGTGGCAATGCTGGCAGTAGATCACGAAGAGCTTCTGCCCCTGCGTGATCGAAGCAGGTGTCGCGGCGGCCGGGCTCGAGGCCTCCCGCGTCACCGGCGGCTCGACGCCGATCGTCGGCACGGCGCCCTCGGCCAGCGGGAGCGGGTCTTTCTGCGGGCGGTACGAGGGTTGGTCGACCATGTCGCGGCGGATGCGCACGTCGCCGCCGCTGGGGTAGCGTTCGCAGGAGGCCAGCAGGAACACGACGAGCAGCAGCGCGCTATACCTCCACATACTTCACCTCTTCCGCGCCGAGCGACAGCAGCTTGCTCTTGACCTCTTCGATTTCGTCCTGGCCGCAGATCACCTGCAAGCCGAAGCGGTTGCCGGTCAGGCGGGGGTCGTAGCCGCGCCCCACCTGAATTCGCGGCAGCCGCGCGTTGAGCAACATGCCGAGCACGGTGAACAGCGCGCCGAACAGGATGGTGCAGATGTAGGCGATGACGGCGAACGGCGTGAGCGAGATCAGCGGCTTGCCTCCGACGATCAGCGGATAGTGCTCGGCCGAACCGATGGTGAGCGCCCAGCCGGCCACGAAGCCGATCAATCCACCGGCCAGCGTGAAGTACCGCACCGGGCTCGGCTGGGTTTCCAGCAGCTCGTCGACCTGGTGCAGCGGCACGGGCGAAATCGTGCGGATTTCGTGCGCGCCGCGCAGGGCCTTCACTACGACCAGAAGCGAATCCACCTCGACGTAGAATCCGATCACGCTGTGGGCGGTCATTGGCTTTCCTTGACCTCCCACATCGAAACCACCGGCAGGACTTTCGCGAAAATCAGGAACAGCAGAAAGAACCAGGCGAAGCTACCCGCCAGAATGGAGAGCTCGGGCCAGCGCGGCGCGTACTGATGCCAGGTGAACGGGTCGTAGTCGCGCGCGAGCGAAGTCACGATGATCACGAAGCGCTCGAAGAACATCCCCACGTTCACCAGCAGGCACAGCGCGACGAGCCACGGCGTGCTGTGGCGAACCCTACTGAAGAAGAACAGCAGCGGCGACCCCACGTTGCAGGCCACCAGCAGCCAGAGCGCCCAGGCGTAGTCGCCGAACGCACGGTAGAAGAAAACCGAGCGCTCGTAGATGTTGCCGCTGTACCAAGCCACGAAGTACTCGACGCCGTAGGAATACCCCAGCAGCATTCCGGTGACGATCATGAGCTTGGCCATGTTGGCCAGGTGCTCATGGGTGATGTAGGAGTCGAGGCCGAACAGGCGGCGCATGGGAATCACGATGGTCAGCACCATGGCCAGGCCGGAGTGAATCGCGCCCGCGACAAAGTAGGGCGGAAAGATGGTGGTGTGCCAGCCGGGCACGATCGACATGGCGAAATCCCAGGAGACGATGCTGTGTACCGAGATGACCAGCGGCGTGGCCAGACCCGCCAGAAACACGTAAGCCGCCGCGTAGTGCCGCCACTGGCGGTTGGTGCCCTGCCAGCCCTGCGCCAGGAAGCCGTAGACCTTCTCGCGCCAGCCGCGGCTGCGGTCGCGCACGATGGCCAGGTCCGGCACCATGCCGGTGAAGAAGAACAGCAGGCTGACGATCAGATACGTGGAGACGGCGAACACGTCCCAGACCAGCGGCGAGCGGAAGTTCGGCGAGAGGCCGCCCATCTGAGGATATGGCGTCAGCCAGTAAGCCACCCAGGGACGGCCCAGGTGGATCAGCGGGAACAGGCCAGCGGTCATCAGCGCCAAGATGGTCACGGCTTCGGCGCTGCGGTAGATCGAGGAGCGCCAGCGCACGCGGAACAAGAACAGGACGGCCGAGATCAGCGTGCCGGAGTGCGCGATGCCGACCCAGAAAACGAAGGTCGTGATGTAGATGCCCCAGCCGACCGGCCAGGTGATGCCCGCCACTCCAAGGCCGTGACGGATCTGGTAGCTCCAGGCGTACGCGCCCCAGCCCGCGATCGCCGCCAGGCAGGCCAGCACGATGTAGTAGGCGCGGCCCGCCGGACGCATGGTTTTGACGAGGTCGGCGTCGATGCTCGTGTAGTTCATGTGCGCCGCTCCCGCCGCAGGTACCGGACCGCGGGCCGCGTGTTCAGTTCCTCGAGCACGGTGTAGCGGCGCGGGTTCTCGCACGCCTTCGAGACGCGGCTGGCCGGATTGTTGAGGTCCCCGAAAACAATTGCGCCGGTGGGACAGGATTGCGCGCAGGCCGGAACGGCGTCGCCATCGGCGAGCGGCCGGCCCTCGATGCGGGCGCGATCCTTGGCCGCGACGATGCGCTGCACGCAGAAGGTGCATTTCTCCATCACGCCGACGCTGCGCACGGTGACGTCGGGGTTGAGCTGCCAATCCAGCGGGGCGGGGAATTCGCCCGGGAACCAGTTGAAGCGCCGCTGCTTGTACGGGCAATTGTTGGCGCAGTAGCGCGTGCCGACGCAGCGGTTGTAGATCTGCGCGTTCAGGCCCTCGGCGCTGTGGACGGAGGCGAACACCGGGCAGACCGGCTCGCAGGGAGCCTTGTCGCAGTGCTGGCACATCATCGGCGCGTAGTCGATCTGGAGCGGCTTTGTGACGGCGCTGCCGGGCCCGAAGAAGCGCTCCAGGCGAATCCAGGACATATGACGGCCGCGGCCCACCTGCTCTTTGCCAGTCACCGGGACATTGTTCTCGGCGTAGCAGGCGGTGATGCACGCGCTGCAGCCGTTGCAGGCGTCCAGGTCGATGGCCATGGCCCAGCGATGCGGCGTATGCGTGTGCGGCGGGTAGAGGGAAATCTCCGGGCGCGGCTCGGCCGGCGAAGTGCGTACGATTCCGCGGCCTTCCTGTAGGTCGTGCCCTGGGATGATGACCAGGCCGTGGGCTTTGCGCACCAGGCTGATTTCGACCGGCTCGCCGCTCCAGTTCTCGCCGATCAGCCGGGCAGCGTTCACGCCGACGCCAGTGGCGTAACGGCCGAAGGCAGTGTGCCCCTGACCGAGCGGCATGGCCACCGCGCCCGGTTCAATACCGGGATACACGTACGCCGCGGTCTCCACCTCCCCGTGCCTCGTGCGCACGCGCACGCGGTCCCCGGTGGCGATGCCATGCACATCCGCATCCTGCGGGTTCAACTCGACCCAACTGTCCCAGACCGCCTGGGTGATCGGGTCCGGCAATTCCTGAAGCCAGGGCCGGTTGGCCCCGCGCCCGTCGAAGTGCGCCAGCGAGGGATAGGTCTGGAGCACATAGGGCTTCCGTTCGAGCGATGGCGCCACGTTTACGTCGGACTTCAGAGCCGCCCGTACCTCGGGCACATCGCGCCAGTAGCCGCCGCGCTGCAGCGCGGTCGTGAAATCCTCCGGTTCGCGCCAGCGGCTGCGGAGAAACTCGCGGAAGCTGGTTTCGGGCTTGTGGTTAGCCAGGAGGAGGAGCACGTCGCCCAGGTCGCGCGTGTCGAAAACCGGCCGCATGGCGGGCTGCTGGAGGCAGTGGATGCCGGTCCAAGGCTCGTAATCGCCCCAGCTTTCGAGCGGCGTGTGAACGGGCAGGATCACGTGCGCCATCTCCGTCGTCTCGTCCGGAAACGAAGCCAGCGCCACCAAGAACGGCGTCTTGCGGAACAGGTCCGGCATCCAGTATGCCGGATTCGCGCCTGCCACTACCACGGCCTCGCTGGCTTCCTGAAGCTGAGCGCGCGAGGCGAGCTTCCCTAGCGCCGAGGTGCGGTCGAACCTCACGGAGCGATTCAGAGCACCGCTGGCTGCATTGAGCCGGTTCACCGCGATGGCCGTAAACAAGCCGTCCTGGTCGCAACTCGCCGTCCCGCCGGTGACGGCGATCGAGGGACCGGCGGGCAGTTCCTTCTCCAGACGCTCGATAACGAGCCCCTCCGCTCCAGGCTGCACCGGAATCCACTCATCCGCGCGCGCCCCGGTCAGCGAAAGCCGCGAGCCCACGTAGATCATTCGCGCGCCATTGCGCCGCGCTTCCGCGATCCCGCGGGCGTAGCCCACTGGCGAGACGAAGGTCTCGATTACGTCGGTCCCGAAGACCAGAATCGTCTTGACTTCGGCGAAGCGGAGCACCGGGAGCGAAGGAATCCCGAAGCAGATCCGGTTGGCCTCGCGCAGGGTCGCGTAGTCGATGGGCTCGAATTGCAGGCGCCTGCCAATCATGCCGGCCAGCTCTTCGATCGCTCCGGTCACCGAGCCGGTAATCACCGTGACCGGCTTACCCGCAAGCCCGGCCTGAACGCGCTTCAGCGCCTCATCCCAGGAGACCGGTTTGAGTTTCCCGCCCTCGCGCACGAGCGGCGAGCGCAGCCGGTCGGGATTGTAGAGTCCCTGCACCGCCGCCTGCCCGCGGGCGCACAGGCCGCCACCGTTCACCGGATGTTCGGGATTGCCCTCCACCTTGTGAACGCGCCCTTCGCGCACGCGCGCCTCGATGCCGCACCCGGCCGGGCACTCCCGGCAGGTTGAGCGGAACCACAACGCATGCCCGCGCACCATCTCTTCCGGCGGTGTGACGTAGGGGACCAGCGCGTCGGGCGCCGTCGTCGAGCAGCCCGTCAACCCGGCCGCGCCGCCGATCCCGAGAATCTTCAGAAAATCGCGCCGCTTGGTGGTCATCGGTGACACGTGTAGCAATCGATGGACGCGCGCCTCTGGCGGTGGCAGGAAACGCAGCGGTCCATGTTAAGAGAGTGATCCAGTCGCACTTGCACCATGGTCTCAATGGGGCCATGGCACTCCTGGCAGCGGATGCCTTTCATGATGTGCGGCGAATGGTTGAAGAAAACGAAATCCGGCTCCTTGACGATGCGCGCCCAGCGGATGGGCGCCTTCCGGTCCCAGTATCCGCGCAGCCGCATGATCTCCGGCTTCATGGCGGCCACGGTCCGGTGGCAGCCCATGCAGAACTGGACCGAGGGAATTCCGGAAACGGGCGAACGCCTCGCGCCGCTGTGACAGCACTGGCAGTCGATCTTGTAGTCGCCGGCGTGCAGCTTGTGGCTG
>PLEM01000497.1 GCA_003137035.1 Bryobacterales bacterium
CACGAGTGCGTGCGCCACGAGTCGAAGTGAAGTCAGACATGAGCTAAGGCCTCCACAATGCGCAGGCGCGAGGCCCGGATGGCCGGCGCCAGCGACGCCGCGGCGAGAGTAACGACCACCAGCAGCGCCGCGCCGATCATCAGTTCGGGTACGAATCTCACCTGAAACGCGAATCCGTTAAGGTTGCCCGGGGGCGGTGGCATTTGCAAGCGCGCTTGGTTGAGGAGCGCGCCCAGGCCGCTGCCTGTCAGCACTCCGGCAACCGCGCCCAGCGCGCCGGTGAGCACGCCCTCCAGGAGAAACAGAAGAAGCACCCAGGCGCGCGGCGTGCCCATGGCGAGCATAGTACCGATCTCGCGCGTGCGCTCGAACATCGCCATCATGAGCGTATTCGCGCTGGACATCACCACCATGAAGAACACGATGATGCCAAGGAACACCAGCATCCCCGAGAACATGAGCCGCACCTGCCGGTAGTAGGTTGCCAGCTCCACCCACTTCTTGAGCATGAGCGGGACGCCCCGGCCGAGCCGCGATTCGAGGGCCGTGTAGGCGCTGTCGGTATTCTCGGTCGCATCCAACCCCACGATCAGCTTGGTCACGCGCGGGCTCTGGAGCAGGTGCTGCGCGGCCGGCAGCGACACTTGGAGCGCGCGGTCGTCCATCTCCTTGAAGCCCGTGGTCATGATGCCCACAACGTCGACGTCGATGCCGTTTAGCGCGCCGTCGGCGGTGACTGCGAGCAGCGTCAAACCGGCGCCGGGCGCGACGCCCATCGAACGCGCCAGTCCGGAGCCCAGCAGCGCTTCGTAGCCGGCGGGCGGCCTGTCGCTCAGGTTGCTCCCCCGCAGAATGCGCGGCTCGAACCCCACGCGTCTCTCGGCCGCCGGGTCCACCGCCGTGGCCATGAACGTGCCCGATTTCGTTCCGTTGGAGACCATGCCGAAGAACTCGATGCGCGGGGCGATGCCCCGCACGTGCGGCGTTTGTGCGGCCGCGGCGGCCAGGTCATGGTAGTTGTCGAGGCCGTTCTCCAGCGCGCGGGTCTCGTCGCGCTTGAAGAAGTTCGCGTTGTAGATCTGGATGTGGCCCAGGCCGCTGTGAATGGTCATCTCGCGGAGCCCCCAGAACAGGAACGAGAAGAAGCCGCCGGCGAGCAGCAGCGCCGAGACCCCGCCCACCACCACGAGCAGCGTCATCAGTGTCCGGCGCCGGTTGCGGAAGATGTTCCTGAATGCCAGTGAAAGAAGAATCTTCATGAGTTCACCTCAGCACCGGGGCCGCTTCCAGCCGCCCATCGCACAGCGGAATCACCCGCTCCGCGCGCTCGAGCAGGCGCTGGTCGTGCGTCGAGAACAGGAACGTCAAGCCAAGGCTGCGGTTCAGCTCGTGCATCAAGTCGATCAATTGGGTGGCGTTGCGCGTATCCAGGTTGGCGGTGGGTTCGTCGGCCAGCACCAGGGCCGGGCGATGCACGAGGGCGCGCGCCACGGCGACTCTCTGACGCTCCCCGCCCGAGAGCAGGTCGGGGCGATGTCCGGCGCGGCTTTCCAGCCCGACGCTCTCCAGCGCCTCGGCAACCCGGCGCCGGCGGTCCCGGTCCGGCAACCGTTGGAGCAGCAACGGGTACTCCACGTTCTCGAATGCCGTGAACACCGGAATCAGATTGAAGGTCTGAAAGACGAATCCGATCTTTCGCCGCCGCAGCGTGGCGAGTTCCGTCCCGCTCAGCTTGCTGGTGTCCGTCCCGTCGAAGAAGATGCGCCCGCTGGTCGGCTGGTCGATGCAGCCGATCAGATTCAGTAAGGTGGATTTGCCGCTGCCGCTCGGCCCCGCTACCGCCAGGAACTCGCCCCGCTCGATGGCCAGCGAAACATCCTCGAGCGCGGTAACGAAGCTGTGATCCATCGGGTAGCGCCGGCCGACCTGCTCGAGTTGAACCAGTTCATCCATGCCCCGAGCATAGGCCGGGGTCGCGGACTGCGTCCCGCGGAATCGGATGAAGGGTGGAATCCTCGGACGAAGGGCGCGGATGCGGCGACAGATCGGCGATTGACACGCGCATTGGCGGGACGATACGATGCGGGAACTGGAGGAGTGATCATGAATCGCGCTTTCGCTGTGCTCGCGATGCTTGGCCTGCTGATCTGTTGCGCATCCGCGCGGACGGCGGAGAACCCCGTGGTAGGCGCCTGGAAGGTAGTTTCCTTTGGGGCCGAGGGGATGACCTGGACGCTGACCGTGAAGGAGCAGGGCGGCAAGCTCTCGGGCACGCTGGCGGGCGGTCTTGGCGAGTTCCCTCTGATCGACCCGAAACTCGATGGCGACAAGTTCACTTTCAAGATCTCCATGGACGAAAAGGTTTACAGTGCAGAGGGCAAGATCTCGGGCAAGAGCATCGAAGGCTCCTATAAGGGCCCCGACGACGAGGGAACCTTCAAGGGCGAGAAACAATCCTAGGGGCGGGGCTGAAGCCCCACGCGGGCTGAAGCCCGCCCTCCAGTATTGAAATCCAGGCCGTCCGTGCGCTATCGTAGTCTATTCCAGATTTCGTAGTCCTGTTGTGGTGTGGACTCTCCCTTCGGAGGATTTTTTTTGATGCAATCACTTACGACTCTGTTCGCGCTTTGGCTCCAGGCCGGGGCCGTGGACGATTCCGGATCCTTTTACCTGACGATGGTGATCGCCGTCAGCCTGATCTCGCTGGTGGTGGCGTTTCTGTTCGCGCGTTCCGTGATGGGCAAGGACGCGGGAACGGCGGAAATGCAGAAGATCTCCAACGCCATCCGCAAGGGCGCCGAGGCGTTCCTGCGCCGCCAGAACTCGACGATCGTCGTGCTCGCGGTGGCTCTGGCGGTTATCATTTACCTGGGGTACGCGTTCGGCAAGGGCGATAGCGCGCTGGCCCTTCGCATGACCGTCTCCTTCGTGGTGGGCGCGGTGTGCTCGCTGGCCGCGGGATTCTGCGGCATGTGGGTCTCCATCCGCAGCAACATTCGCGTGGCTGCCGCGGCCCGCACGGACCTCAACGAAGCGCTGAAGATAGCGCTCCGTGGCGGGGCGGTGACCGGCCTGGGTGTCGTGGCGCTCTCCCTGCTGGGCGTCGGCGGCCTGTTCTGGCTCTTCGACGGTCTCGGAAACCCAAAGCTGATTCCCTTCCAGATTGTCGCCTTCGGTTTCGGCGCGAGCTTCGTGGCGCTGTTCGCCCAATTGGGCGGCGGCATCTACACCAAGGCCGCCGACGTTGGCGCGGACCTGGTGGGCAAAGTGGAAGCCGGCATCCCCGAGGACGATCCCCGCAACCCGGCCGTGATCGCGGACCTGGTGGGCGACAACGTCGGCGACTGCGCCGGCCGCGGCGCCGACCTGTTCGAATCCACCGCCGCCGAGAATATCGGCGCCATGATCCTCGGCGTAGCCCTGTATCCGATTTACGGCGTCAAGGGAATCATGTTCCCGCTGGTCGCCCGCGCCTTCGGTCTCATCGCTTCGATCGTGGGCGTGCTGGTGGTCCGGGTGAAGGCCAACGAGGACCCCATGAAGTCCCTCAACCGTGGCTACTACATGACCACCGTCCTGGCCATGGCCGGTTTTTACGCCGCGGTACACTTCCTGCTGAAGGCCAACATGATGCTGTTCGCCGCGGGCATCGTGGGCATCGTGACCGCGTTCCTGTTCGTCTGGATCACCCAGTATTACACCGAGTACAAGTACCGCCCGGTCCGCTCGATCGCCGAGAGCGCCAAGACGGGCGCGGCGACCGTGATCATCACCGGGATGTCGGTGGCGATGGAGTGCACGGCGCTGCCGGTGGTCGTAATCTCGGGCGCTATTCTGGGCTCCTACTATCTCGGTGTGAACGCAGGGCTGCCCGGCGTCTCCGCGATGGCGGCCGGCTTCTACGGCACCGCGATCGCCACTATGGGCATGCTTTCCACCTGCGCTTACATCCTCGCGATGGACACCTTCGGGCCGATCACGGACAACGCCGGCGGAATCATCGAGATGTCGCAGCAGCCTGAAGAAGTCCGGAAGCGCACGGACCGGCTGGATGCGGTGGGCAACACCACCAAGGCCCTCACCAAGGGCTACGCCATCGGCAGCGCGGCGCTGGCCGCCTTCCTGCTGTTCACCGCCTATACGGACGCCGTGAAGGAGGGACTTCAGAAGAAGTTGGGCCACGTGGTGGAGGAGTTCACCATCGACATCGGCAGCGTGCCGATCTTCGTCGCGGCGCTGATCGGCGCGGCGCTGGTGTTCCTGTTCTGCGCCCTGGCGATCCGGGCGGTCGGCAGAGCCGCGCAGACCGTGATCGAAGAGGTCCGGCGGCAGTTCAAGGCCGACCCCGGAATCATGGCGGGAACCTCCGATCCGGATTATGGCACCTGCGTGGACATCGTGACGCGCGGCGCGCTCAAGGCGATGGTGCTGCCCGGGATTCTTCCGGTGGTCGGACCGGTTGCGATTGGCTTGATCTTCCGGTCGTTCGGCGTGACGGCCGCCGGCCTGCCGATGGGCGCGGTGGCGGTGGCGGCCTTCTTAATGGTCGCGACCATCACCGGCATCCTGATGGCCCTGATGATGAACAACGGCGGCGGCGCGTGGGACAACGCCAAGAAGTTCATCGAGACCGGCGCGTTTGGCGGCAAGGGATCGGATGTTCATAAGGCCACGGTGGTGGGCGATACGGTGGGCGATCCCTTCAAGGACACCGCCGGGCCTTCGCTGCACGTGCTCATTAAGCTGTTGAGCACCATCACGCTGGTGGCCGCGCCGCTGTTCATTTAGGAGTTTGGGTCGCGTGGCAAGCGGTCCCCGGATCTTCCCGATTCGCGGGGCCGCTGCCTTTTGGGGAGGTATTGAATGGAACGTGTGTGTTTCCTGTTGCAGGTGAAGAAGGACCGGCTCGACGAGTACAAGGAGCGTCACAAGGCCGTTTGGCCTGACATGCTCCAGGCACTGCGGGAAACCGGCTGGCACAACTACTCGCTGTATCTTCGCGACGACGGCCTGCTGGTGGGCTACCTGGAGACGCCGGACCTGGCCAAGGCCGTGGCGGGCATGTCCGTGCGTGAAGTCAACGCGCGCTGGCAGAGCCAGATGGGGGCGTTCTTCGAGGATCTGGGCGGCCGCCGGCCCGACGAGGGCTTCCTCCGGCTCGAGGAAGTCTTCCACCTGGATTGATGGCCGGCCCGGAATCGGTGCGATAATCATAGATTCGTGGTGAATATGAAGAAGCTGGTCTGGAGTGTCTTTTTTGCCGTCTTGATGCACGGCGCGGTTCAGGCGCAACCCTTCGAGGTCTCCGTCTTCGGGGGTTTTCCGCTGCGCTTTAGTCACCCGCTCCTGGGATCGCTCAGCGATACCGCCGTCGATACCGACACCTCGCTGACCAAGGGCAAGGATATTGTCGGAGCCCGGGTGACCGTCAACAGCAAGGGCTACTACGGCCACGAGCTCACCTACTCCATCCAGCACATGACCCTGCAAACCCTCCGCACCACTGCCGATTCGGACGGCAATCCCGTCTCCACGCAGTATCAGGACAAGGTGAAGCTTCAGATGTTGTCCTACAACTTCCTGGTCTACTTCATGCCCAGGGGTGAGCGCTGGCGCCCCTTCGTCACCGGCGGCGCTCAAGTCTACAAGTGGGGCGCGCCTCATTTCGACGTGTGGCCGGGCGGTGGCTACCGGAACCTGGGTCTGAACTTCGGCGGCGGCCTCAAGATCAAGCTCGTGTCGCACACGCTGGCGCGCCTGGATGTCCGCGAATACTTCGGCGGCAGGCCCTACGTTCGGCAACTGCTGTTGTCGGGCGACACCCTGGGCGGCGGCCGCACGCACATGCTCGAAGTCTCCGCCGGTTTCGGCATCACATTCTAGTTGCATTCCTCAGCCAGGCGGCAAAGCTATAATTGGAATGTGAGATACCCCTACCTTCCTGTCGCCCTGGCAGGACTTCTACTGGTTGGCTGCAGCCGCGGCATTCAGAACGAAGCCGCCGTGCGACAGGGCGTAATCGACTACCTCTCCACCCGGCAGGACCTGAACCTCTCCCGGATGCAGGTCGAGGTGACCTCGGTCTCTTTCCGGCAGAACGAAGCCGATGTCGTGGTCTCGTTCCGTCCCCAGGGCGGCGATGCGTCCTCGGGCATGCGGATGCAGTATACGCTGGAGCGCAAGGGTGATCGCTGGTCCGTGAAGGGCCGGGGCGCCGGTCCGCACGGCCAAATGCCGGGTGGGCAGATGCCGGGCGCGATGCCGGGCGGACAAATGCCGGGCGCGATGCCGGGCGGACAGATGCCGGCTGGCCATCCTCCAATCGGATCGGGAGCGCGACCCGGAACTGGGAAATGAAGCGCGTGGCGGTATTGGGGGGCGGTCCCGCGGGGGCCTTCGCGGCTGAGCGGCTGGCCTCGGCCGGCCTGGATGCCATCCTGCTCGATGAGAAACTGGCTTGGGAGAAGCCCTGCGGCGGCGCCCTCACTTTCAAGGCCTATCACCGCTACCCCTTCCTGCTGAATAACGACCTGCCCAAGCGCTTCGTTACCCAGACTCTGCTGTCCGCGCCGGGCGCCGGGTCGGCGCGCCTGTCGCTGCGCGAGCCCCTGTTGATCTACTCGCGCTGCGACTTGAATCGTCTGCTGCTGGAGCGCGCCGAACGCGCCGGAGCGCGGATCGAGAAGACGCGCGTCCTCGAAGTGGCGCGCAACGGCAAAGCCTGGACGGTGCGAACCACCGGCGGAAGCCTGGAGGCCGATTATTGCATCGTCGCCACCGGCGCGCGCAATTCGCTGAAGAACCTGGGCACGCAGTGGACGCCCGCCGACGCCATGTGCGCGCTGGGCTACTACGTGCCGAGCCAGCAGGAGCACATCGACATCCAGTTCCTGCCGCAACTGGAGGGCTACATCTGGGTTTTCCCGCGCTGCGGGCACCTCTCGGTGGGCATTTGCGGCAAAGGCGTCCCGGCCCGGGCGTTGCGGGCGCGCCTGGAGGCCTTCATGCTCGAGCGGGGGATCTCCTCCAAGGACGCACGCTTCTACGGCCACCTACTGCCGTCGCTCGGCGCCTCCGGTTGGCGCGACAACCGGCTCGCGGGACAGGGATGGATGGCGGTGGGCGATGCCGGCGGGCTGGTGGATCCGATTACCGGCGAAGGTATCTACTATGCAATGCGCTCGGCGGACCTGGCCAGCCAGACGCTGCTATCCGATGCGCACGCACCCGCCGGGAAGCACCGCGCCTACCGTTCCCTGCTCATGCGCGATTTCGCGGCGGAACTGGCGTTCGGAGCCGCCATTGCTCCTCGCTTCTTCCTGGGCAAGTTTCTGTTTGGCTCGGTGACGCAACGCATGGTGCAGTTTCTGCGCCGGAGCCCGCGCCTCCGCGATCTGACCCAGGAGTTGTTCGCCGGCACCCTCTCCTACCTGGGGTTGAAAGCCCGGCTGCTGCGAAGCCTGGAAGGCACCATGCTCGACACCTTCATGAGCTTCCTGTCCAGCCACGGCGAGGCCGCGAAAGAAGGCCAGGCATGAACGCCCGGTCGAAGGCCCTTCTCGATCGCGCGCAGCAGTCCATTCCGGGAGGCGTGAACTCGCCGGTGCGGGCCTTCCGCGGCGTGGGGGGCGCGCCGCCGTTCATCGCGCGCGGCCAGGACTCCCACATCTGGGACGTGGACGGCAACGAGTACGTCGACTACGTTTGTTCCTGGGGTCCGCTCTTGCTCGGCCATCGTCCTCCGGAGATCGTTGCGGCGCTCGATCAGGCGCTCGCAACCGGCACCAGTTTCGGCGCGCCGACCGAGCGCGAGGTGGAACTGGCGGAGGCCATCTGCGCCGCCATCCCATCGGTGGAAATGGTCCGCCTGGTGAACTCCGGCACCGAAGCGACGATGAGCGCGCTGCGGCTGGCGCGCGCCTACACCGGGCGGGACCTCGCGGTGAAGTTCGAGGGCTGCTACCACGGCCACGTCGATTCGCTGCTGGTGAAAGCCGGCTCGGGCATCGCGACTCTGGGCATTCCGGACACCGCGGGCGTGCCTCGGGCCTTCGCCGACACCACTATCGCGCTGCCCTTCAACTCTCCCCAGGCCGTGGCGGACTGCTTCGAGCGGCACGGAGACCAGATCGCCGCCGTGATTGTGGAGCCGGTGGTGGGCAACATGGGCTGCGTCCCGCCGGCGCCCGGGTTCCTCGAGACGCTGCGGGAGTTGACGGCGAGTTACGGCGCGCTGCTGATCTTCGACGAGGTGATGACCGGTTTTCGAGTCGCCTTCGGGGGCGCGCAGGCGCGGTATGGCATCCGGCCCGACCTCACCACTCTCGGCAAGGTGATCGGCGGCGGCCTGCCGGTGGGCGCGTACGGCGGGCGGCGCGACGTGATGTCGCTGGTGGCCCCGGCGGGGCCGGTGTACCAGGCGGGCACGCTCTCGGGCAATCCGCTCGCGGTGGCCGCCGGCTTGGCGATGCTGCGGTACCTCCAAGCGCACCCGGAAGTCTACGCCCAACTCGAAGCGCGAACCGCGCAACTGGCGGCGGCCGCTCCCAACGGCATCACCGTGAATCGCGTGGGTTCGATGATCACCTTCTTCTTCACTCCGGGCCCGGTCACGGATTGGGAATCGGCGCAGCGCTCGGATCGCGCGCGATTCGCCGAGTTTTTCCACTGGATGCTCGACCGTGGCTTCTACCTGCCGCCCTCGCAGTTCGAGGCCGCGTTCGTCTCCGCCGCGCATAGCGAGCAGGACATCGAGCGCACCGCCGCCGCGATCCGCGAGTTCTTCAGCGCTCGGTAGGCTGCCGGAACGCCGCATCGACGGCAGCGAGTTCCTCGTCGCTCAAGATGGCGTCCGACGCACCCGCGTTCTCGACTGCCTGCCGCGGGTCGCGCGCGCCCACCAGCGCATGGGTGAGGCCCGGCTGCGCGAGCGTCCAGGCGATCACCAGTTGCCCCAGCGTCAGCCCGTGCAGCTTGGCGATCGGCTGGATCTGCGCCAGCACTCCCTGGATGCGCGCGCGGTTCTCGACGCTGAACCGCGGGTTGTTGCGCCGCAGGGCGTCGCCCCTGAACACCCGCTCGGGACCGATCTTCCCGGTGAGCAGGCCGTTCGCGAGCGGCGAATAGGCCAGCACCGCGATCCCCTGCTCGCGGCAATAGGGCAGGAGCGCCGCTTCGTGGCCGCGGTCGAGCAGGCTGTACTTCTCCTGGTCGGTGTCCACCGGCCCGAGCCGCTGGTATTGACGGATATCCCCGACGCTGGCGTTGCTCACGCCGATGGCGCGGATCTTGCCCTGCCGCTTGAGGTCGACCAGCGCGGTCATGGTCTCTTCGATGGGAGTGGTCGGGTCCTGCCAGTGGGTTTGATACAGGTCGACGTAGTCCGTGCGCAGCCGCTTGAGGCTCTGCTCCAGCTCGTACCGGATGGAGTCGCCGCCCAGATAGCGGTGCACCGGCTTGCCGCCCTGATTGAAAAAGAACCGGCCGCCGCCGGTGTGCCACACCAAACCGCACTTGGTGGCCAGCACGACCTGCTCGCGCCGCCCGGCGATGGCTTCGCCAACCAGTTCCTCGGAAAGCCCGAGCCCGTACGCGGGCGCCGTATCGATGAGCGTGATCCCCGAATCCAGAGCGGCTCGGATTGCGCGCACGGCCTCCCGCTCGTCGGCGCCGCCCCACATCCACCCGCCGATGGCCCACGCGCCGAACCCCACCACCGACGCCTGAATCGAGGACTGCCCGAGAGGTCTGTAGCGCATGATTCCATTTTACAGCGCCGCTCCTGGCACAATGGTTTACATGATAGCCTCTGCCATCGCCCATCTCGGCCCCGACGTGTTTGTGCTGAAGCTCAGCATTCTGGAGAAGATCCTGCGCCCGGTGGTCGTCTACCTCGTCCTGGTTGTCTTGCTGCGCATCTTCGGAAAACGGGAGTTGGCGCAACTGAATCCCTTCGACCTGGTGGTGCTGC
>PLEM01000427.1:0-27407 GCA_003137035.1 Bryobacterales bacterium
TGCTACGCCTGTTACACCGGCGACTACCCCACCGAGCTGGTCAACATCGAGCAGTTGATGCAGACCAAAGAACGGCGTTGCTAGGGCGCTCCGCAACGCTATAATAGCTTCCGCCATGCCTGCCTGTGTTGCCTCTTCCGCCGAGCGGGTGCCGCATTCGCGCATCCGCGAGTTGGCCGATATTGCCATGTCGATGGAGGGCGTGTTCAAGCTCTACTTCGGGGAATCCTCCCAGCCAACCCCCGAGTACATCCGCCGGGCCGCGTATAAGGCCATGGCCGATGGGTATACGTTTTACACCGAGAACGCCGGGCTGCTTTCGTTGCGCCAGGGGATCGCCGATTACTACCAGCGATTGCAGGGCGTCGCGTTGGACCCGCAGAGCGAAATCGTGGTCACGGCGTCGGGGGTGCAGGCGCTCAACGTGGCCATACGGTGCGTCATCGATCCGGGCGACGAGGCCATCGTGCTGACACCGGCGTGGCCCAACGGGAGCTCCAACGTGGCGCTAGCCAACGGGGTGGCGTGCGAGATTGCGCATCCGCTCAGCGGCGGGCGCTACGGCATCGATTTCGAGGCGCTCGAGGCTGCGGTGACTTCGCGCACCCGGCTGCTCATCTACACCTCGCCATCGAACCCGCTGGGATGGGTTGCCACCGAGCAGGAGCAGGCGGGCCTGCTGGAGTTTGCGCGGCGGCGCGGCATCTGGCTGCTGGCCGACGAGGTGTACGACCGGCTGTATTACCGCACGCCCGCGCTCGGGACGCCCGTGCCCTCGATTCTGCGCCAGGCGACTCGCGAAGACGCCGTGATCGTGGTCCAGTCCTTTTCCAAGACGTTCTGCATGACCGGGTGGCGCCTGGGGTGGCTGGTCGCACGGCGCGACCTGGCGCACAAGGCCGCCCAGTTGAACGAGTTCATCGTCTCCCACGCGCCCAGTTTCACGCAGCGCGCGGGCGAGACCGCGCTGGTCTGGGGCGAGATCGAGTTGAAGAAAATGCTGGTGCGCCTCAAGCAGAACCGCGATTTCTGCCTGGCGATCCTGCGCAAGGCGCCCGGGGTGACCATTCCCGAGCCCGACGGCGCGTTCTATCTGTTCCCCAGAATCGATGGCCTGACC
This sequence comes from Bryobacterales bacterium, assembly GCA_003137035.1. GTDB lineage: Bacteria > Acidobacteriota > Terriglobia > Bryobacterales > Bryobacteraceae > Fen-330. Next base: position 1,121 of record PLEM01000427.1, read on the forward strand.
GATTCGTTCGCCTTCTGCCGCCGGCTGCTGGAGGAGACGCAAGTCGGCCTGGCGCCCGGAGTGGCTTTCGGCGCGGGCGGGGAAGGCTCGGTGCGCATCTGCTACGCGGCCGAACGCGAGGTCCTTCAGCCCGCCTTGGAGCGGCTGGCGCTGTTCCTGCAGTCGCGCTGACCAGCCCGGGGGCGCCGCCCCGGGGGAATTCGCAGGTTTTTCCCAGAAACTCTAGATTTGGCGCGGGCAATGTCCTAGAATAGGGCGTAATCTCAGCAGGCGGGGAGGGGTGGCAGCCGGAGTGCTTACGGACCCGGCGGCGCCTCAGTCGGCGAGCTCGAGAAGGGGATCTTGTGCCGGTACATATGGTGCGGCAGGGCGAATGCTTGAGCAAGATCGCGGACCGCTACGGCTTCTTCTGGGATGCGCTGTGGAACCACGAGCGGAACGCCGAACTGAAGGAGAAGCGCAAGAATCCGAACGTGCTGATGGCGGGCGACCAGGTCTTCATTCCCGAGAAGCGGATCAAGGAGGAGTCCGGCTCCACCGGGCAGGTCCACACTTTCCGGCTCAAGGGTGTGCCCGTCCGGCTCAAGCTGCGCCTGGACAACAGCCGGGGCGAAGCGCGCGCCGGGGTGCCCTATGCCTTGGACGTCGATGGAAAGAAGTTCACCGGGACCACCGGCGCGGACGGTTTGGTTTCCGTGGTCGTGCCTCCGCAATCCGCCAAGGCGCACCTGCGCTTGCAGACGGGGGAGGAATGGATGCTGGACCTGGGCTACATGAATCCCACTGACTACACCAGCGGAGTGCAGGCCCGGCTGAAGAACCTCGGCTACTACACCGGGGAGCTGAACGGGCAGCTCGACGACGCCCTGCGGGAGGCGCTTCGGGATTACCAGGGAAATGCCGGCCTATCGGTGACCGGAGAACCGGACGACGCCACGCGCGCCGCCTTGCTGAGCGAGCACGGGAGCTGATGACATGTCGAACGGCCAATCCAAAAGCGCCGGCTCCCTGGAGGCGTTTGGCAATGACGTAGTGAACACGCTCCGCTCCGTTTTCTGGGACAAGCTGATCATCCGACTGCTGGATTCCGATGATAATCCGCGACCCGGCGTCGCCTACGTCCTCAAGGTGGGCGGCCGGGTCTACAAGGACAAGACCGATTCGACAGGCATTCTCTCGCACCGTGTTCCCGACGGCAGCACCACGGGAACCCTGACCTTCGAGGACCAGGACGTCACGCTGAACATCGGCGCGCTTCCGGCCCCCGGCACCATCGCCGGACTCCAGACTCGCCTCAACAACATGGGCTACCCTTGTGGCGCCGCCGGCGGTACGATGAACGATAAAACCGAGCAAGCCATCCGGCGCTTTCAAAACCAGCACAAGGTGACGGTGGACGGCAAAGCTTCGACCCCGACCATGGACAAGGCGAAAGAGGTTTACGGCCACTGACAAATCGAGGGGACCATGGCCAAGATCGAGATCATCATCCAGGTTGAGGATACGCCCGGCGGGACGGCGGCGGTGCTGAGCAAGGCGTGGGTATACTGGCGTAGCGGCGGCAGCACGACCGTGTTACGCACGGATGAGACCGGCCGGCTGTTCACCGTCCGTTCGGGCGCCGACCGCACCCGTCCCTGGGAGTACATCGGCGTTTTCACCGCGGAAACGTCCAGCCAGGTGGATCTCTATTTCAGCCGCGGGGCCAAGCCCATCCCGGACGCGCGCCTGGCCGAGAACCCAACCGTGTTCTATACGCGCAAGGTCCCGGACAAGCCCGCGGCCGGAAGCATGACCGCGCCCGTGGCGCTCAACCAGACCAACTCGATCGCGCCCAAGCCGGCCGGGGTGATCGTGATCCCCAATTACCGCATCCTGCTGACGAAGCCCACGGAGCTTTCTCTGTGGCCACTGCTTTGGGAACTGCACAATGAGACGTATTTCACCGATGGCCTGAGCCAGGGTGCGGCCCTGATCGGCGCCGGCGGCGTACCCACGCTGGTCGAGAACGGCCCGGCGCCGGCGGCCGCCGCCGCGGAGCGTCCCAAAGAGCGCGGCCTGGCGGTGGAGGGTTCGATCGATGCGCGCGCCACCGGCCTGCGGATACGGATCCTCGACGCCGCCGGCAACGCGGTCCAACTGCGTCAGAACGCCGCGGCGACGGCGGGCGTCCTTGAGGTTCCCGGCGCGTTGAAACCCGCGGCCGGCGGCCTGAAGCCGTTCACCGCGATCGTGTACCTGCTCAACACGCCCCCGGTGCTGGGCCCGGTCCAGATCTTCGTGCTCTCGGATGGAGTGACGCCGCCCCTGATCGAGGCGTTCGCGGTCCAACTGGTGGGTTTGCAGGCGGCGCTGGTGAACGACGCCGATGCCAATCCCAACGGCACGGCGGCCGGAGCGGTGAGCGGTGCAGCCCTCGAGAAGATCATGGTCGATTTTGAGGACTCGCCGCAGTCCACGGCCAATGCCTTGGCCGCCGAGGGGCGCGCCCGGCGGATGATTTCCTACCAGATGTACAACCGGGACCGGGCGCTCAGCGCGACCGTCGCGACGCTGGTTCTTAAGCCGGAGATGCCGCTCTGGATGGGTGAATTCCACGCTCTGGGGCTGAATCGGGCGCGTCTCGAGGACCTCATGATCCGGAGAAAGCGCCAACTGGCCACGGCGCCCAAGACCATCAAACTCAACCTGCCCTGGCGGATCACCACCTCCTGGGATGGACCGGACTCGGGCACCGGGTCGCCCCGGCTGTATCGCTATTCTCAGATTTTCAGCGGAGCGCAGGAGATCACCTTCACGCTGAATCCGAACGACCAACTGGACAATGTGAACGCCCAGGGCGAAGTCGAGAAGGCGGTCACACCGGTTCCGGCCGCGATGACTTTTCCCGTGACGGGCCGTAGGCTTCCGAAGCTGTTCATTACCGGGAAGCAGCGCGCCTGGGGACGACTGGCCGGCGCGGCTGCCGTCGACGCGGCCCTGATCGAATGGCAGCCGCAGATCGCCGACAGCGCCGGAGCCGAGATCCTGCGCGGTGGAGATGGAATCCTCCAGGTGGACAGCATCCAGGTGGATGGCGCTCGCATAGACGGCGGAATGCTGGTCACGGCGGGCGGGCCCGCGCCCCCGCCGGCCGCCGATCCCGACCTGCGCCTGCCCGTGTTCCGGATTCTGGGTCTGAATCCACCCTCGCCAGCCGATGCGGTGATCGACGCTCTGGTCGAGGAATACTTCAACCGGAATAACGGCCTCGCCAGAGTCACCCTGCTCACTCTGGCTTGCTGGCAGGAGACCATCCGCAGAATCCTGGCGCACGAGGCCGGCCATCAATTCGAGCATCGAGGATCGCACCGGAGCCGGTATGCGGGCCAGTACTACGGGCTGGAGCAGGACATGCCCATCTTCGGCCCGCCCCACGGCTACGGGTATGGACAGCACGACGACCCGCCGGTAACCAGCGATGGAGCCTGGAGCTTCTTCGAGAACATCAAGGAATCGGTCCGCCGGGTCATGGCGGACAAAGCAACCGGCGCGTACTCGATGGTGAATGCGCACATGCCTGCCGCCGTGGACCAGAGGACCCGGGCGGTCTATCAGCGGGAGATCGTGCGGCGGTACAACGGCGGGACAGAGTTCCAATGGAACGGAACGGACTGGGAAATCTCCCCCGGATTGCAGCAGTGGGCCGAGCCGGCAGACCACTCGAAAGGGGCCAGCGACCGGCTGGTCTACCCCAATCAAGTGCTTGGGACCGGAGTGGTCTATTCTAACGGGGTCGGGGCGGCCACCACGTTCCCCTGGCCCATCGCGTTCCCCGCGGCGCAGTATGGTCCCGGGACCTAGGCCCACTCATGAAGATGGGACACCTGCTACGAGTGGCGGCGGCGCTTCCGGCCGTGCTGATGCTGACCGGGGCTTGCGGCCGGGCGCTGCAAAAACCGGCGCCGCAGCGGGTCGCGCCGTCCAGTCTCGCGGTCGCCGCTCGCGGCAACCCGGTCCGCGGCGCGTACCTGCGCACCCACGGCCAGACGGTTCCCGGCGTGGCCGCGCCCTATGCCGCCGAGTACGCCCACGAGAACGGCATCGACCTGGACTTTCTCGCCAAGGCGCTGTTCCCCAGCGGTTATCCCCAGCCGCCGGCCGTCGCGGCGAGCGTTCTGATCAGTTCCTACCATTACAAGACGGGCGACTGGACGTACTTCAAAGGCCCGGCGGTGCTGATTTACGAATTGTTGAAAATCGAGAGCGCCGGGACTCGGGAGCCCATGCTGCTGGCGCTCTACAGCCGCTCGCTTCCGGAGGGAATCATCATCGATCAGTTCGCCGCTGAGTGGCGCCTGGCGCTGCTCAGCACGAGCTGCCAGGTGCTTGCGGACGTCCCTTTCACTACACGGATTCGACACCCGGAGAAGGGCGTGTGGGATATGATCTATACGGACCTGGCCATCGACAAAGCGGCGCCAGTGGTGCGGATCATGTACGCCCACACGGGCGGGGGTGGCGGGCGCGACCAGGAGTACACATTCCGCTTCGCCGTAGAAGGCCCGCCGGACCGTCTCAAGCTGATCCAGGCCGTCCAAACCTTGGATGAATACAGCGCCGGCGGGAAAGGCTCGGTGCGAACCTTGGTGCTGTTCCTTCAGTCGCGCTGACCGGTCAATTCCAGCACGCGCTCGCGAAGAGTTTGGGTGAGCTGCCGGTGGTCGTGAATCGCCAGGCCGGAAGTGGGGATCGGCTCCCCGATCCGCAGGCGCACGCGGCCGCCGCGGACCAGCAGCGAATCCATGGGCAGGATCTCGCGCGTGCCCACGATCCCCAGCGGCACGGCGGGGACTCCCGCCTTGATGGCGATGTAGGCCGCGCCTTCCTTGAAGTCCCGCATCGCGCCGGGGCTGCGTCCGCCCTCCGGGAACACCAGCACCGAGACGCCGCCATCGCGAACCATGCGCGCGGACTCGGTCAGCGTCCTCAGCGACGCGCGCGCATCGCCGCGAGGCACGGGAATGTGGCCGGCGCGCTTCAGGTGGTAGCCGATGAACGGCACCTTGAAGAGGCCCTGTTTGGCCAGGAACCGGAACTGGCAGGGGACGTGCGCCACCACCAGCGGCGTGTCCATGTAGCTCAGGTGGTTCGAGACGAAGACGTAGCTGGCATCCGGCGAGATGCGCTCGAGGCCCTCCACCTGCACGCGAACCCCGCCGATTGCGAGCAGCATCCGCGCCCAGAGCCGCGCCACGCCGTGCTGGGCCCGCCCGGTGGCATCGAACAGCGAGGTGGCCAGCGACGCCGTCCCCATTACGATGGTGGCCAGCACGATCAGCGGGTCGGTGAGTAGCGCCGCGCGGAGGAAACCGAACATGGAAGCGACTATTGTAGCCCGCGGCAGATGGGCTATGATCGACGGGAGGAGATCGCCAGGTGAACTGCCCGGATTGCGGCGCCGTGTTGCGGCTGGAGGATGGGCAGGACTACCTGACCTGCGACTATTGCCGGAACATGCACTTTCCGGAGTTGAACGACGACGGCGTGCGGGTGCTCGGCGGAGAGGCCGAGCAGTTTTGCCCGGCATGCAGGATTCCGCTCCTGCATGGCTCCGTCGAAGGGATGCGCATCTTCTCCTGCCGCGAATGCCACGGCGTTCTAATGAGCATGAGTGTCTTCACGGCCGCGGTCGAGGCGTTGCGAGCAGATTCGGGGCGCACGTCGTCGCTCGCGCGTCCCTTCAATCCGGATGACCTCGAGCGCACCCTCCGCTGCCCGCAGTGCCATGAGCGGATGGACACACATCTGTACGGCGGTCCGGGCGCCATCGTCATCGACTCATGCTCCCACTGCCAGTTGGACTGGCTGGACTATGGCGAACTGCGGCGAGTAGCCCGCGCCCCGGACCGCTACCAGGGCGGTGAAGCGCCGGAGTAGCGGCGCGCCTCGCCGACCAGGAACAGCGAACCGCTGATAAAGACGGCGTCTTCGGGCGCGGCCTCGCGGCGGACGATGTCGAGCGCATCGGCCAGTCGCGGGACGGCGCGGATGCGCGGGTGGTCCACCAGTTCCAGGAGGAGGCCGGGACGCACCGCGCGGGCCTGCGCCGGGGCGGTCAGAATGACCTGGTGGGCCAGCGGGAAGAGAATCCCGGCCATCTCGGCCACCGCCTTGTCGCGCATGGCGCCGTAGACCAGCCACACCCGCCGTCCGGCGAAGAACCGCTCGATGTAGCGCGCCAGGGCGCGCGCGCCTGCGGGATTGTGGGCGCCATCCAGGATGATTTCGGGGGCCTCCGAGACGCGTTCCAGGCGTCCCGGCCAGCGGGTCTGGCGGATGCCGTCGCGAACGGCCTCCGGCGGCAAGCCGAGGGCGTCGAGCGCCGTGAGCGCGGTGAGCGCATTCTCGACCTGGTGCTCCCCGGCGAGCGGGCAGTCGATGCGGAGGTTCTTGGGACCGGAGGCCAGGAACCGGCTGCCGCGCCGATCCAGCGCCAGATCTCGCACCTGCCACACGGAGGTGTGGATGGGCTCGATCCCCAGCGCCGCCGCGTGCGCCTCGAGCGTCGCCGCTGCCTCCGGCCTCTGCGCGGCGAACACGGCCGGCACGCCGCGCTTCAAAATGCCCGCCTTTTCCGCGGCGATCGACTCGAGGCTCGCTCCGAGGAAACCCTCGTGGTCGAAATCTACCGCGGTGATGACCGCCAGCCGGGGCGTGACGACGTTGGTGGCATCCAGGCGGCCGCCGAGTCCGACCTCGAGCACGACGATCCCGGCGCCCAGGTCCCGAAACAGCAGAAACGCCATCGCGGTGACGGTTTCGAAGTACGTGGGATGCGCCTCCAGCCGGCCCTCGGCCATCAGGCGCTCGGCGGCCTCGTGCACGGGCTGGAAGGCGGCGGCGAATTGCTCGCGGGTGACGGGCTCTCCGGCGATGCGGATGCGCTCAACCGGCTCGCTGAGGTGCGGGGAAGTGTAGAGTCCGGTCCGGAAGCCCGCCGCGCGCAGCCCGGACTCGATCATGGCGCAGGTGGAGCCTTTGCCATTGGTGCCGGCGACGTGCACGCAGGCGCACTCCCGGTGAGGGCTCCTCAGGCTCTCCAGCAGCACGGTCATGCGGTCCAGGCCGAGCTTGGCCGCCCGCACCTCGTTGCCGAGGGAATACAGGAACCGGACGGTATCGTCGTAGGTCGTCACGGGCACGCCCCCGCAGACCGGTGCGCGACCGTATGGAGGGCGGACTTTGAGTCCGCGCGGGGCTTCAGACCCGCGACGCGGCGGGGCTCAAGCCCCGCGCGGGTTGAAACCCGCCCCCCCGATTCTCCCTGGCGCTCCCGGTGTGGCGGGACGCTCAGATCCTCCAGTTTTCCTGGGAATTCGGGCATGCCTGTATACTAGCGTGTGGGGAGGGCCGACACGTTGCGCACCGCTGGGGCCGCCATCCTGGTGACCGCTCTCGCCGCCTTGGCGCTCTGCCAGAGCCAATCCGCCCAGTGGGAGAGCGTGATGGACGCGGCGCGGAAGGCCTACGAACAGGGGCGCTACGAGGAGGCCGAGAAGCAACTGAAGTCGGCGCTCCAGGAGGCCGAGGGCTTCGAGCCGCGCGATCCGCGTCTGGCCACCACCCTGGAGCAGATCATCACCGTGTACCGCACCCAGGGCAAGATGGCGCTGGCCGAGCCGCACTATCACCGCCTGCTGGGCATCCAGGAAGGCACCTGGGGGCCGCTGGACCTGCGTCTGGTCCCCACTCTGAACGGGTTGGGAATGGTGTATGCCTCGTCGCTCAAGTACGAGGAGGCCGAATCGCAGTATCAGCGCGCCCTGACCATCCGGGAGAAGGCGCTGGGCGATGCGCATCCGGACGTGGCCGCGAGTCTCGAAAACCTGGCGGCGCTGTACGGCTCGGCGGCCAGATTCGAGCAGGCCGCGTTGTTCTACGGCCGGGCCCTGGACATCCGCGAGAAGTCCCAAGGCCCCGAGCACTTGAGCGTGGCGACCACCCTGGATGCCCTGGCGGGCCTGTACCGCGACCAGGGCAAGTACGCGCTGGCCGAGCCGCTCTTCCGGCGCGCGCTGGCCATCCGCGAGAAGGCCTGGGGACCGGAACACTCCGACCTGGTTCCCACGCTCGACAGCCTGGCCTGGGTGTGCTACGGACAGCGGAAATTCCCCGAGGCGGAGCCGCTCTACTGGCGTTCCCTGGTGATCTGGGAGAAGGCGGTCGGGGCCGACCAGCCCACGGTGGCCACCGCGCTGGACAACCTGGCCGGGGTGTACGTCGCCGAGGAGATGTTCGACAAGGCCGAGCCGCTTTACCGCCGCGCGCTTTCCATTCGCGAGAAGAGCGCGCTGGCCAGCTTCGACAAGCTCGCTTCGCTCTATGCCGGCGAAAAGAAGTACCCCGAGGCCGAGCAGCTCTACAAGCGGGCCCTGGCCATCGCCGAGAAGATGAACGAACCGGTGGAGCTGGGGATGATCCTGCAGAAGTACGCCGAACTGCTGCGGTTGCTGCAGCGCGACCAGGAAGCGGCCGGCTTCGAGGCCCGCGTGAAGGAGATCCGCTCCAAGCTGGCCTCCGAGCGGCCTTCGGAGAAGAAGAAGCCGAAGCGCTAGTGGCGGAGGAGTCTCCCCAGAACGACACTCAGCAACACAAGAAGGAAGGGAATCAGCATCCAGATGCTGAGAAACACTCCCCGCGCTTTGGAAGTCGGTCGCAGCACAGGAAACCTCATTTCTCCACCGAGGCCCTCGCCCTGAGTTAACCGTGCCGACGCCGGAATGTCAAGCCCGTGAAGCGTCAGCGCCGGGGAGCGCCTGTGGTAGGTTGTAGTCTGGCCAATGCAACTTTCCGAACATTGCTGGGCAGTGACCGGCCTGGCCTGCACTCCGCCCTGGACGGTGAATGCCGGTTTCATCGTGGGCCGGCATACGACGCTAGTCGTGGATACGGGCGCCAATGTGCTGGCTGCGGCGACTATCCACGGCTACGCCTCGCTGGCCCGTCCCGGGAATCGTTTGAGGGTGATCGACACCGAGAAGCATTTCGACCACATAGGCGGCAATGCCTGGTTCCGCGAGCGCGGAGCGGATGTGTTCGGCCATCCCGGCATTGTCAGAACGGAGGAGGAGTTCCGCGCTGAGATCGCCGAGTACAACCGTGCGATTCCGGACGCGGCTCGCCGTGCCCTGGGCGAGGCGGCGGTGTTCTACGCCGGCACGAGCCTCGCGCTTCCCAACCAGCCTGTCGCTGCCGATACGGTGTTCGACCTGGGCGATCTGGAAGTACACGTGCTCCTGACCCCGGGCCACACGCCCACGAACCTCACGGCTCACGTGCCCGCTGAGAGCGTGGTCTACTGCGGGGACTGCACGGTCAACGGCTACCTCCCGAACCTCGACTGCGGGGCGGCGCCGGAGTGGCGACAGTGGCTGGACTCGCTCGACCGCATCGAGCGGCTGGCCGCCGCGGTCGTCGTTCCGGGCCACGGGCCGGTGGCGCGCGGAAGCGAGGTGCGGGAACTGATCGAGCGGGTCCGCGGCGTGCTCGGCGAGGCCTTGCGCACCGGCGCGAGCCCGACGCAGCCCTGAGGCGTGCCGCCGAGCCGAAGAGGATGATGCGGCCGGGCTTTGAAACGGCGAAGACGCTCCGCACGATCTCCTGGGTCAGTTTCCGATATGCGGAACCATCCTGCCAAAACGGGCGTGGTGGCACTTCAACGGGTCGGGCGTTCATGTGGGTTCGATGCCGTCTCCGGCGATCTGTCGCCACTCTGCCTCTTTGCCGTTCGGCACGCCTGGATTGCGCTTTGGGTCCTTCCGCAAAGGCGCGAACGTTCGGCCCCAAAACCGCACCGCCTCTTCCCTGGCTCCGCTCAATAGCCAACCGTGAAGCGCTCACGCGTATGCGGCGGCTGCTCCGACCCGTCGACGAACACGGTGGCGTAGTCCTCCGTGGAGGTCCATCTCTGCCCATCAGCGCCGGTCAGCGGCTCGTTCTTGGCGACGGGGAACGAGCAGGTACGCTCGCCTGGCTCGAACAGCAGGGCCGGGGAGAGGAACCCCACTCCAACTCGTGCTCGCTGCGGAGGGTCTTGAGAAACTCGCCGCCCGCCAGTGCCTCTGCCTTTTCAGGCGTGGCGGAATCTATTGGTCCGATGTGGGCAATTCGAAAGCATCGAAAACCTGCGGTCGGGGTGCCGCCTCCCATTTGTCGGGCCCGGGGCCCACTCCCAAAGGGTCACGGAGGAAGCGCGTCCCGCTCATCCTCCGCGATGAGTCTTGGCCGCCCATTCCTCGACCGTGTAGCTCGCCAGCAGAGCCCGTCTCCGCTTCACGGGCACCCGCAGATTACCGCGACCTTCCGAGAGGCCCGGCGAAAGGCGGACATTTCTACTTTGATATGGTGCGAATTGTGTCCGACTTTTGCCTTGACTTCCGTTTGGTTCGGCATATATACTGGCAGCGGCTCAGGTAGAAGATATGAGAATGCGTAGATCTTCATTACGAGCACTGTGAGCGCCCCCGCAACCGGGGATTCTGAAAGGCGCCCCGGCGTAGTGAAACGATTGGAAAAAGGGGGCCGACCGAGAAGGCAGGACGCTTGGAGGTCCTGAACTTGAAACGCAGACCGACACGCTGTTCGCTCCTTGGCGTGTGCAAAAGGGGGCGGACTGGCGGAAAGGCAGAGAAGAGGAACATGATAGGTACCAAGTATTGCCCGCTATTTGCGGTGGCGTGGTTTGCGCTGGCCGGCTGCTCGGCCATCGTCTGCGGCCAGGACAAGATCGATGGATGGGCAATCGAGTACCGGGCAAGAGCCTTACGGGTCGAGTCCATACAGGAGTTGGGGACGGAGCCGAACACCGGCGTCGATCTGGGTGTGTCAATCAAAGTTAGGAACGTTTCGGGCCGGGTGGTCACCGGTCATGCGATCGGGTTGGGGTCGCCCGAAGGAACGGTTTACACACCGGTCATCGAGGATGGCTGGCAGCCGGATGCAACCAAAGACATCCGGCTGAGCTTCCGATGGGGCACGCCAAGGGTTCAGACCATCCGAGTCGCCGCGGTGCTCTTCGGGGACCGGGCGGCGGACGATGGAGATCCCGCAGCAATTGAAGTCATGCGGCTCGACCGGTTGGGAATGTTTCTTGAGTACACCCGTTGTTCGACGATGCTGGATGGGCTTGATTCGTCGCATTTGGACGACGCCAGCATTCAGGCCGTGATCGAAACGCTGAACCAAATGCCGACCGAGGCGGTGCTCATGGTCTCCTTGCCCGGTTCTCCGCAACTACGGGCCAGTAAGCGGATAAGCGCAGCCAGCCCCCAGGCGAAACGCAGCCTGATGAGCGGTGTTGGAAGCGCACGGCACGTCTTTCAGCGTGACTTGAAGGAGCTGATGGAGCTACCGGCGTCGTCGTCGTCGGCCCTGGCTGGGCAGAAGAGGGCTCAGCAATACGCTCATCTGAAGCGCAAGCACGAGAAATTCCTCGCTGCGCTGCAAGCGCTCGCCAATCGCGACGAGGAGGTGGACCAGTGACTTGGTCAAGACTTCTGTCCCGTGTCTCGATCTTCGTCGCCGTATCCCCAGTATGGTGCGCGGATTGCACGCCTACCATCACCAACATTTCAGACCAGTTCTTCTGTCCCGGCACGAGGATTTACTCTTTCACAGCTAAGTTTCCCGACGGTCACTGGCCAAATGACGGCACGCAACAATCTGGAGACTGCACAGCAATATACAAATGCGATGAGAACAACCAAGTCCAGGTGATCGGGGTAAAGCAGTGTAAACCGGACATTTGGGTTGAGACCTCCGACGGCTCGTATCAAATAAGGTGGCAAAGGCGGAATCCGGCGACGCCCGAGTACTCCTACTGTGGAGCGACCCAGTATGTTTCCGGTGCGACCTGTGGCGATTATTTGCCCAATGAGGAATTCTACCCTCCTGTTGGCTGGGACTGCGTGGGATGCACGTGGAACAATCCTGCTTGCAATACGAACGCCTGCCAAATCTGTGTCAACAACCAGTGCCAGTCCCAATGCGGGGCGGGCCTCCACTGCGATGGCGCCGGCTCCTGTTGCGCGAATGGCTGCAGCGGCTGCCAGCCCTCCTGTAGCAACGTCTGCGGAAGCGCCTGCCTCGATTGCCCGGTTTGCCCATGCGGATTCGCATCAGGATGCACCAACGGCAGCCCCCAATGTCCCCCGCCGCCCTGCAATCCTTCGCCCATCGTCCTTGATGCATTCGATCAGGGCTATCATCTGACCAGCATCGCTCACGGCGTGAAGTTCCGAGTCCGTCCGAACGCTCCGTTGCAGCAGATCAGTTGGACCGACCCGGGGGCTAGAAATGGATGGCTGGCGCTCGACCGGAATGGCAACGGGACCATCGATGACTTCACCGAGCTCTTCGGCAATTTGACACCGCAGCCGTGGAGCGGCGCTCCGAACGGCTTCCTGGCGCTGGCCTTCTTCGATGACCCCGCCAACGGTGGCAACGGGAACGGCGTCATAGACCCAGGGGACGCTGTGTACAGCCACCTGCGGGTCTGGGTCGACGCCAACCACAACGGCATCAGCGAGCCCAACGAGCTTTACACCCTCCAGCAGCTTGGCATCTTCAAGATCGACCTGCGGTATCATTCGACACCATTTGTGGACCAATATGGAAACCGGTTCCGATATCGAGGCACGGTATGGGATGACGATAGCCACAGCCGCGACGCGTGCTACGACGTGTTTCTTCAGATACAGGCTGCCCGGTGAAGGGAGAATCGAAAACAGGTGAAGGCACTTAGGGAATGCGCGGTGTTACTAGGGGCAACCGCGCTGTTGCTCGCGGCCCGCATAACCCTGGCGGTGCAGTCTCCACGTTGCGCCGACCCAGAGCTTACGGCCCAGCAGAAGCAGAATCTCCTCGACTACCTTGGAAAGAAATACAAGCTCCCGGCTTCAATCGCGCTGTCCCTCGAAAAGGAAGCCTTCGTGGGCGGCACCTGCTATCGGCAATTGACGTTCCAGGGTAAAAGCGAGATTCGCACCTGGGAGTTGACACTCTTCGTCTCTCCCGACCTCCGCTTCCTCACCGGCGAATTGATGGACACGCAGCGCGATCCGGAGGAGGAGGAGCGCGCGAAGAATCGAATCGTTATGAACGGTCTGGCACAAGGCGCGACGGCTGCGCGCGGGCCCGAGAATGCGGCGGTCACCATTGTCGAGTTCTCGGATTTCCAGTGCCCGTTCTGCCGCAAGTTTGCGCAGATTCTCGATGAGGCGCTCGCGGACGAAACGCTGGGCGTCCGCGTCGTCTTCCATCACATGCCCCTTGGAATGCATAACTGGGCGCGCGTGGCGGCCGAAGGCGCCGCCTGCGCTCAATTGCAGAGCCCTCGGGCATTCTGGCGAATGCATGATCGGATTTTTCGCGATCAGCAGGGCATCACGGCGGACAATGTCAAAGAGAAACTGGGCGAATTCGCGAGGGATGTGAAGGAAATAGAAGTTCATGCTTTTGAGCGGTGCATCCTGAACAGCATGTCATTGGGGCTTGTGCTCAGGGATCTGAACCTCGGGGAAGCGAATCAAGTGACGGGAACGCCGACGCTGTTCATCAACGGTCACCGTGTTCAGGGCGTGGAGAATGCCGCGCGCTTGCGCGAACTGATCGCCGAGGCGCGCAGGGAAGTCGAATCGCCTACGGCGCCCGCAGAGAAGAGAATCGCCCCGGGAACGGGATCCCTGGGGCCTCCCGTTTCCACCCAGGCGACGCATGACGGCGAATCGGTCGTGACCCGGTAGAGACGACCGCGTAAAGCCGAACCTCGGGAGGCGGGCTGGGTTCGCTCCAGCCCTGACCCTCCAATTTGCGCGAACTCTACCTCGGCATCCCTGGTTCCCGCAATAGCCTCAACGCGAGCGAGTAGCTCGCGAAGCAGCATAAGGGGTTGGCGTCGGAACGTACGCGTACCGAGGAGTGGGAATTCGGCGTCATCCAGCTAGCGCGTGCGCGCTGGTAACGTGGTCGATGCCGCTCACAAGGGTCCACCTGGTCGTATAGTCGCTAGCACCTGGATGTGGCGGCTCGTTACCGCGGCCGATCGTGAGCGGCTAAGGACCAAACCGGGAGCCTACCCACTACCGGACGTCCACGCGCAGGGCAGTCAGCGATGAAAAGAACCGGACGGACGGGAGTCGCTGGGTCTATGGCCGCCCCCGGCGGGCTTAAACTGGAAGTTCCCGTCCGCGCTCAGACTTTTCCCGGGGCGCGGGCGTCTTTGAACACGGAGCCCAGAGTTGATCTTTCGGGAGGTCGAGGACCGCGACCTGATCGCGAAAGCTCGCCGGGGAGGTGTCGAGGCTTACAACCTGCTCATCTCCCGCTGGGAGAAGCGCGTCTTCAACTATTTGTTGCGGCTGGTGCGCAACCGCGAAGACGCCCTCGATCTTTCACAGGAGGCTTTCCTGAAGGCCTATCAGAATCTCGGGAAGCTGGAGGACGCCGGGCGATTCGGGCCCTGGCTGTACCGGATCGCGCACAACGAGGCGTTCTCGCTGTTGCGCAAGCGCAAGCCGGAAGGCGACGCCGAGCCGCCGCCCACCGGGGAGGCGCGTAGTTTCCGGATGTTCCCGATCGAGCTGACCCTGGCGGTCAAGAGCGCGCTGGCGCGGCTTGACCCCGATCAGCGCGAGGCCGTGATTCTGAAGATCTACCAGGGATTCAAGTTCGAGGAAATAGCCGAAGTTCTCTCCTGTCCTGTCTCCACGGTGAAGTCGCGGTTGTACACAGCGCTCGACCTCCTGAAAGACACTCTGGCTCCAATTCATACGCGGGGTGTTCAATGAACTGCTCGCCCTATGATCTGAAGGATTTCTTTTTTGGGGAACTGGAGGCCGGGCAAGGCCGCCAGATGGAGGAGCACCTGGAAGGCTGTTCCGAGTGCCGGGAGGAGTTCGAGCGCCTGCGGCTCACCCGAACGGCGCTGGACTCGCTGCGGGAGGAAGAGCCTCCGCGGCGGATCGCCTTCGTCTCCGACACGGTATTCGAGCCGCGCTGGTGGCAGGCGCTGTGGCAATCGGGCCCGCGGTTGGGTTTTGCCTCGGCCGCCCTGCTCGCCGCGGCCATCCTGGTTCACGGGTTGGTGCGGCCCGTTCCCAATGTCTCGCCGACGCCGGATACGGCCGCCATCGAGGCGCGCGTCGGTGCGGAAGTAGCCCGGCGAATCGCCCCGGCGGTGCAGGCGGCGGTATCCGAAAGCGAAGCCCGCCAGGCGAAGAAAACCGAGGAACTGGTCTCGGCCACGCGGAAGAACTTCGAGCTGCAGCGGGACGCCGACCGGGTGTGGATCGCGGAGACGGTGACCTTGCTCCAGAAGAAATACAACGTGCTCCAACTGGCCAGCGCAGAAATGGGGGCGCGCCCATGAACCGCCCGGCGCTGGTCCTGGCGCTGGCGGGCGCGCTGGCGCTCCCGGCCACTCTTTCGCAGAGCCCGCCCGTGACGCGGGCCGCTTTCGCCGGCCTGGAGAAGAAGCTCGATCGCAGAATCCTCAGCCTCGACGTGAACGACCCGTACGAGTTACTGGGGACCGTCCGCGGTGTCTACCTGCGGGGTTATGGAGCGGTGTTCACGACGGAGCTGAGCCTGGTGCCCACCTACGTTACCCCGTTTGACGCGGATCTGACCCCAGCCGATTTTCAGAGGCTGCACCGCAAGAAACTGGCGAAACTGGTCCCGTTGAAAGCGTTCATGCGCCAGATGATGGTCGAGACGGCGGCGGAGCTGGACAGCGTCCCCGCCCACGAGCAGATCGTGCTCGGAGTCACCCTGTTCTACCGCTCCTCAGAGATCAAGGACGGGCTGCCCGGGCAGATCGTGATGCAGGCGCCGCGCCAGGCGCTGCTGGACTACAAAGCCGGCCGCATCCAGAGTGGGGCGCTGGACGCCGCCATTCGGGTCCAGGAGCTCTGAGTCATGCGCCTGGGGGAGATGCTGATCGCGCGCCGCCTGATCGAGCCGGAGGACCTGGATCGGGCGCTGGAGATCCAGAAGGAGCGGGACGACAAGATCGGGAAGATCCTGGTGGATCTGGGGTTCATCGCCACCCGCGACCTGCTCATCACGCTCTCCGAGCAGCTCGGGGTGCCGCTGGTCACACTCGATGGCCCGCCGCCGGCCACTCCGGAAACCGAGGGGCTGGCCGCGCGATTCATGCGCCAGTGCCGGTTCCTGCCGGTGGCCATGCAGGACTCCACCCTCACCATCGCGATGGCCGATCCCCTGGATTTCGAGACCATCGCGGCGGTGCGCGGCTTCACCGGGCTGAAAGTCGAGCCGGCGCTGGCCGCCGAGCAGGAGATCCTGGACGCCATCGACCGCAACTACGGGGAGGTGGAGAAAGAAGAGACCGGCCTGGAGTCGCGCGAGGCGCACGCCGACGAGGACCTCGAGCACCTGCGCGACATGGCTTCCGAGGCGCCCGTCATCCGGCTGGTGAACTCCATGATCGCCCAGGCCATCGAGAAGCGCTCGAGCGACATCCACATCGAGCCGTTCGAGAAGGAATTCCGCGTCCGGTACCGCGTCGACGGCGTGCTTCACAGCCAGGAGGCGCCGCCGCGCGAGTTGAAGGCCGCCATCATCTCGCGCGTGAAGCTGATGGCCAAGCTGAACATCGCCGAGCGCCGCCTTCCCCAGGACGGTCGCATCAAGATCAAGGTGATGGGCCGCGAAGTCGATCTCCGCGTCTCCACGCTGCCCACCTTGTATGGGGAAAGCGTGGTGATGCGCTTGCTCGACCGCTCGGCGGGCGATTTCTACGACCTGCTGAAGCTGGGCTTCGACGAATACATGCTGGGCCGCATGGAGTACTACACCTCGCTGCCCCACGGCATCTTCCTGGTCACCGGGCCGACCGGCAGCGGCAAGTCCACCACGCTGTACTCGGCGCTCAAGCGCATCAACCAGCCCGACAAGAAGATCATCACCATCGAGGACCCGGTGGAATACCAGATGGACGGGATCAACCAGATCCACGTCAATCCGCAGATCGGGCTGACCTTCGCCAGCGGCTTGCGCCACATCGTGCGCCAGGACCCGGACGTGATCATGGTGGGCGAGATCCGCGACCGCGAGACCGCCGACATCGCCATCCGCGCGGCGCTGACCGGGCACTTCGTCTTCTCGACGCTGCACACCAACGACGCGCCCAGCGCGGTCACCCGCCTCATCGACATGGGCGTCGAGGAGTACCTGATCAGCTCGACCGTGGTGGCCATCCTGGCGCAGCGGTTGGTGCGCGTGATCTGCCGGCACTGCAAGGTGGAGTTGGATCCGGTGCGGACCCCGGACGGCACTATGGTGAGGAGCTTTCGCGGGGCGGGCTGCGAGCGCTGCTTCGGTTCGGGATTCAGCGGCCGCGTCGGCATCTTCGAATTGATGGAACTGAACGACGAACTGCGCACGCTGATTCTGGCCAAGGCGGATGCCATGCAGCTCACCGCCGCCGCCCGCCGGAACGGCATGCGCAATCTGCGCGAGGACGGCTGGATGAAGGTGCCGCTAGGGCTGACCACGGCCCAGGAGATCCTGCGCGTGACCCAGGAACTCTGATGACCAGCTTCTTCTTCAGAGCGGTGACCTCGGATGGGAAGCTCCGTACGGGAACCCTGAGCGGGGATACCGACAAGGCCGTGGCGCGCGAGCTGCGCAACCAGGGGCTTATCCCGGTCTACGTGGGCGTTCAGCCGAAGAAATCCTTCCAACTGAAGCTGCCCGCCTTCACGCGCGGCCGGCGGCGCGACGTCCTGTTCTTCACCCAGGAGCTCTCCACGCTGCTCAACGCGGGCGTGCCGCTGGACCGGGCGCTCACCATCACCAGCGAGCTGACCGAGCGCCCCGGATTCCGATTCATCGTGATGGACGTGCTGCGGGTGCTCAAGGGCGGGCGCTCGCTGGCCGACAGTCTGGCCACGCATCCCGAGTACTTCCCCACCTTGTACGTGAACATCGTCCGCGCCGGCGAGGCCAGTGGCGCGCTGGGCGCGGTGTTCGACCGGCTGGCGCAGTTCGAGCGCACGCGCGACGACCTGCGCAGCTACCTGATCTCCTCGATGATTTACCCGGGGCTGCTGGTGTTTGTGGGCTTGTGCTCCATTCTGGTGCTCATGTATTTCGTGGTTCCGCGCTTCGCCCAGGTGTTCGAGGAATCGCGGATGCGGATGCCGCTGCCGACCCAGATCCTGCTGGAGACCAGCCGGATCGTGAAGACTTACGGATGGCTGGCGATCGGCGCCCTGGTGGCCGCGGCGGCGGGTCTGCGCGCCTACATCCGGACCGTGCCGGGCCGGATGTGGTGGGATACCTTCCGGCTGCGGATTCCGCTGCTCGGCGACGCGTTGCGGAAAGCCGAAACGTCGCGCTTCGCGCGGGCCATGGAGACGCTGGTGGCCAACAGCGTGCCTCTCGTGCAGTCGCTGGGCATTGCCGGAGCGATTCTGAACAACCGGAAAATCGCCGCCTCGCTGGAGGCTGTGGCGCAGGGCGTCAAGCGCGGCGAAGGTCTGGCCGCACCGCTACGGCGAACGGGCCAATTTCCTCCTCTCGCGGCGCACCTGCTGAGCGTCGGGGAGGAAACGGGGCGCCTGGACCAGATGTTCGGCCGCATGGCCGACATCTACGAAACCGACACCCGCGCCGCCATCAAGCGGTTCACCACGTTGTTCGAGCCGATGGTGATTCTGGTAATGGGCGTTTTTATCGGAGCGCTGATTCTGAGCATGCTGCTGGCGATAACCAGCATCAACGAGGTGGCAGTGTGAATATATCCAGACGCAGGAGACCGGCCCAGGCCGGCGTGACCTTGATCGAAATGCTGGTGGTGGTGACCATCATCGCGCTGTTCGCCGGGCTGGTCGGGTTGAGGATGTGGAAACAGGCCGACAAGGCCCGGACCACGGCGGCGCGCGCGCAGATCAACACTTTCATGACCGCGCTGAACACCTACAAGATGGATACGGGCGTGTTCCCGACCAGCGAACAGGGGTTGCAAGCGCTGCGAACCGCACCCCAGGGAGTAAACAACTGGCAGGGCCCGTATCTGGAGCGCGAACTCCCGCTCGATCCCTGGAGCCGGCCGTACATCTACCACTACCCCAGCGAGCAGGGCGATGAGCCGGAGATCATTTCCTACGGCGCGGACGGCCAGTCCGGCGGAAGCGGGGGCGATGCCGATATCGTGAGCTGGAAGAGCCAGTGAAGAACTCGAGCGGAGTGACGCTGATCGAGATGCTGATCGTGGTCGCTCTGATCGGGCTGCTGGCCGGCGTCACCTTCCCCGCGGCGTCCTCGGGCATCGATTCGCTGCGGCTCACCTCGGCAACCAGCTCCGTGGTGGGCCTGTTCAACGAGGCGCTGATTCGCGCCGAGCGGCGCCAGCAGGTGGTCGAGCTGACCATCTCGCGGACGGAGCGGGCGCTGTGGCTGCGTTCCAGCGAGCCGGGTTTCCAGAAGCGCGTGGATTTGCCGACGGGCGTCTCGATTCTCTCGATCCTGCCGGAGGCCTTGCAAGGGGAGGACGGCTCGCGGCGGTTCCTGCTCTTCCCCGGCGGGGCGGTGCCCGGGCTCGAAATCGTCATGAGCAATGCCCGGAACGCGCGCCGCGTGGTGCGGCTCGACCCGATCACCGGCGTGGCGAGCGTGGTGCAGGTGGAGCGGTGATGCGGTCGCGGGGATTCACGCTGCTCGAGATGCTGGTGGCCACCACCATCATGGGGATCGCGGTGGTCGGGCTGCTGGCGAATATCTCCGCTTCGCTGGGCAACGCCTCGCGCCTGACCGCCTACGACCGCGCGACGCTGCTGGCGCGGCAGAAAATGGACGAGTTGCTGCTGGACCAGCGCCTGCCCAAAGGCGTGCCCTTCGAGGGCGGGTTCGATCCCGCTCTCACGGGGGGCGCCGAGGCCGGCTGGCGGGCGCAACTCACGCCCTTCGAGGCGCCTCCGAACGTCCGCCCCGGCGTCGAGATTCTCGAGCGGATCGAGTTGCAGATCTGGTGGATGAGCGGCGCGAGGCGGCGCACCCTCGCGCTCGAAGGATTCCGCCGGGGGACGCTGGTGGCGCCATGACCGCTCCCGCGCGCCAGCGCAGGCTGAAGGCCCGTGCCACGAGCGGTGTGACGCTCATGGAGCTGCTGATCGCGGTCTCGCTGCTCAGCCTGCTGTCGGTCGGCATGCTGATGGCCTTGCGGGTCGGCTTGAACGCGCTGGACAAGGCCACCTCGAAACTGATGGCGAACCGGCGCACCGCCAGTACCGAGCGCATCCTCGAGAGCCAGATCGCGGGGCTGATGCCGGTGTTTGCGGAGTGCCCCGCGAGTGTCCCCAACACTCCGCGGATCCGGGTGCCGTTCTTCGAAGGTCAGACGCAGTCGCTGCGGTTTGTCTCCTCCTATTCGCTGGCGGAGGCGGCTCGCGGCTATCCGCGCATCCTGGAGTTTCTGGTGATTCCCGGCGAGCGGAACCGCGGCGTCCGCCTGGTGGTCAACGAAGCGCTCTACACCGGCCCGCTGTCGACGGGCGCGTCCTGCCTGGGGCTGCTCCCGGACCCCGCCCAGCGTGGCGCGCTCGCGCCCCGGTTCCGGGCCATCGAGCCCGGGCCGCACTCCTTCGTGCTGGCCGACCGGCTGGCGTTCTGCCGCTTCTCCTACAAAGACAAGCTGCCGCCGACGCTTCCCGAACTCTGGCTTCCGGAATGGCGGTTGGGGACGTGGCCGATGGCGGTGCGCGTGGATATGGCGCCCCTGGAGCCCGATCCATCGCGGGTGCCGCTAGCCGGCCTGACTGTGCCGATCTACGTGAACCGGTTGCCGTATGTCACCTACACGGACAGCTCCAATTAAGGTGGGGCGGCGGCCCCGGCTCGCATCTGTGTCGGGAGGCGCGTTGCTGGCGGTGCTGTGGCTCTCGGCGGCGCTTTCGGCGATCGCGTTCTCGCTCGCCACCACCGTGCGCGGCGAAGCGGACCGGGCCGCCACGGCCGGCGACGGGGTGCGCAGCCACTTCCTCGCCACCGGCGCCATCCAGCGCGCGCTGCTTCACATGGAGTGGGGGCGCTACTTGCAGCCCGATGGACAAACCCAATACTACGTCTGGGGCACGCCCCGGCTGAGTTTCGAATTCCCCACCGGGCACGCCGACGTTTTGATTACACCGGAAGCCGCCAAGATGAACGTGAACGCGGCGCCGCCCGAGGAGCTTTTCCGCCTGCTGGCGCTGCTGGGCGCGGAGCCGGAGCGGGCCCGGGAGATCACGCTGGCGATCGTGGACTGGCGAACCCCCTCGCCCGGCGGGCTGCCGACCGGCTTCGACCAGTATTATTTGTCGCTGCGACCGTCTTTTCCCGCCCGCCACGCGTCATTTGAAGAGATTGAGGAACTGCTGTTGATCAAAGGCATGACTCCGGAACTGTTCTATGGAAGCGTCGAGCGCGATCGGGAGGGCCGGCTGGTTCCGCGCGCCGGCCTGCAAGACTGCGTCACGACCTACGGCGCCGGCGGCCCCTTCGACGTGAACACGGTCGAACCGGCCGTGTTGGGCGCCATCGGTGTCGCTCCGGAGGTTGCCGATCTGATTGTGGCGCAGCGCAACCGGATGCCTTTCCTCAAGCGCGAGCAGGTGACGGAGCTGTTGCAGGGCGCACCCGCTCTCAACCGCCTGAGCGTGGGCGGCAACGCCATTTACACGCTGCGCGCCACGGCCCGGCTGCGATTGTCCAACGGAGCCCTCTCCGACGAGCGCCGGTCGGTGGCGGCCATGGTGAAGTTCCTGGGTAAGGGTTTCGACGAGTCCTACCACATTCTGCGCTGGTACGACAACGTGTGGGTGCGATGAATCCGGATCGCTTCGAGTTTCGCAAGTGGCTGGCGGTCGGCACCGGTGTGGGCATTCAGATCGGGGAGGCGGACCTGTCGGCAATCGTGACGCGGGTACGGCCGACCGGCGCGCGGGTGCTGGGCGCCACCACCATCACGCACTTCCGCGAGCGGCCGGCTGCCGATTGGGGCGCCGAGTACACGGAGTTCCTGAAACGGCTGGGAGGAAGCTACCTGTCGGCCACGGTGCTGCTGCCGCGCCGCGAACTGATCGTGCGGCAACTGGCGCTTCCCGGCGTGGCCGACCGCGACCTGGCCTCCGCCATCGCGTTGCAGCTCGATTCGATGCACCCATACGGGGAAGACGAGGCCGCGCACGCCTGGTGCCGGATCGGGCGCAGCGGCGCGGTGCTGATCGCGATCGTGCGGCGCGAGGTTCTGGAGCGCTACATCGCCCTGTTCTCCGAGGCGGGAATCAAGATCGCGGCCTTCACTTTCTCGGCGGCGGCGGTACATTCCGGAGCGCGGCTCCTTTCCAGACCTCCGCGGGGCGGTTTTCTGGCCCTGGTCGAATGCGCGGGCGCCCTGGAGATCTTCGGCGAAAGCGAGGCCAAACCGTTTTTTTCGGCCGCTTTCGAGCTGCCTCGCGAGGACGCCTCGGCCAAGGCCGCCGCCGAGCTGAGGCTGCCCGCGGACGCCGAACCGCTCGAGCTTTCCGCGCTACTGCCGGCGCCCAAGACCGCCCCGGCCGATTACGATTTATCCCGCAACGCGCTGGCGTACGCGGCGGCGCTGGCCGGGGCCTGTCCCCGCCTGGCGCTGCCGCTGAACCTGCTGCCGCCGGAACATCGCACTTCCACCTCGCGGGTCATGTTCGTGCCCACCGCGGTCCTGGCCTTCCTGCTCGTGGTGGTGCTGGCGGGGCTGGCGTCGATCGCGCCCATCGAGGACCGGAAATACCTGGCCGGGTTGGAAAGAGAAATCGCACGCATCGAGCCGCAGGCCCGGAAGGCCGGCGCACTGGACCGCGACATCGAGCAGGCGCGGGCGCGCGCCATCCTGCTGAACGGGTTTCGCCAGCGTTCTAAAGCGGACCTGGATGCTCTGGCCGATCTGACCAAGGTGCTCCAATCGCCGGCCTGGGTGACCTCGCTGGAGATGAACCGCAACTCCGCGGTCCTCAGCGGCCAGGCGGAGCAGGCCGCGCCGCTGCTGAAGGTGATCGACGGATTGCCGCAGTTCCAAGGCTCGGAATTCACGGTGCCGCTGGCGCGTGCCGGCAAGAACGAGATCTACCGCATTCGCGCGCTGCGCAAGGGGAGCACTCGATGAAGCTCGGGCAGCGGGACAAGCGGGCGCTGATCGTGCTGGCGGTGGCCGGCGTGGTTCTGCTGCTCTACTACGCCTTCTCCGGCCAGAGCGGGCAGCCGCAGGTGGTGGGCGCCGCCGATTCGATTCCCGGCGCGGAACGGCGGCTGGCCCGCGTGCGCCAACTGGCGGCCGGCGTCTCGGGCCGGCAGGAATTGCTCAAACAGGTCTCCTCGGAATTGGCCGAGCGCGAGAAGGGCGTAATCCAGGCGGACACGGCGGCCCAGGCGCAGGCGCAGTTGCTGAACGTCATCAAGCGCGTGGCCAGCGCGCAGACCCCGCCGCTCGAGTTCGGAACCGTGGAACTGGGCCAGCAGGTCGCCCGGCTGGGCGAGGACTACGGGGAGGTGCAGGTCAGCGTTCCCTTCACCTGCCACATCGACGAGCTGTTGAACTTCCTGGCGGACCTCACCAGGCAGCCGGAAGCGCTGGCAACCAACGAAATGCGGGTGTCCGCGTCGGATGCGAAACAGAAGACGATTCTGGTGCGCCTGGCCATCTCGGGGGTTGTGCCGAAGCGGCTGGTGCCGCAGAAGAAGGCTGTGTTCTAGTCATGCGGAAGAAGCTGCTGTTGCTGGATCTGCTGCTGTTGGCGCTCCTGGTGGTCCTGGGGGCGCGCGTGCGCCAAACCTGGCTGGAGGCCCGCAAGCGGGAGGGGGTCGCGCTGGGACAGCCGTTGAAGCAGTTGCCGCGGCCGCCCTACTCGCCGCTGGCGCCGGTGGCCCCGGTAATGGCGGCCGCATACGGCGAGGTCGCCCAGCAGATGCTGTTCAGCGCCGACCGCAATCCGACGGTGATCGTGGATGTGACGCCGCCCCCGAAAATGCCCGCCCTGCCGTTGTTCTACGGGCTGTTCAAACTCAGTGGCGAGCCCGTCGCGATTATGAGCGAGGGCCCTGGAGCCCAGCATCAGGAAGTCGGACTGGGGGACAAGATCGGCCAGTTCACGCTGATCGGCATCACTCGCGACGAAATCGAGCTGGAGTGGCGGGGCGAGAAACTGACCAGGAAAATCGCCGATCTGGTGGACCGGGCCGGGCCGCAGGTGCAGGCCACCGGGCGCGCGCCGGCCGCGCCGCCTCCGCCCACGGCTACGAATGTGGCGCCGGTAGCGGCCCGTCCGGACTTCGATCTGGGCAGCGGGCACCGGGCTTGCGCGCGCGGGGATTCTTCACCGAACGGTACGGTGGCCGATGGCTACCGCAAGACGGTGCGAGACGGCCCGTTCGGCGAGATCTGCGAGTGGGTGGCGGTAAGGTAAGGGGCGGGTTTCAGGCCCGCCTGGGAAAAGGGGAAGAGGAATCATGAGACTTCGACTGTTATGGATGGTCCTGCCGGTCATGCTGCTAGCCGCCGACGACAAGAAGGCCGCCGATCAGACGCCCAAGTCATCGCTGGAGGCGGTCAAGCCGGGCGCCCCGGCGGGCGCCAACAAGACTTTCGTCAGTCCGCCCAAGCCGCTGCCGGGCGTCCCGGCCAGCGCGAAGAACGCTGGCGATAAGCCGCCCAAGCCGTCGCCGGAGGCGGCCGAGAATTCTCCCCTGCCTGGCGTCCCGGCCGGCGCCAAGAAGGTCGGACCCTACCACTGGCGTTACGTCGATCCGCAGGGCAAGAGCTGGATCTACCGCGAAACCCCGTTCGGGGTCGCCAAGTTCCCGGACGAGAAGGCAGCCGTGGAGGAGGCTCCGCCGAGTTGGAAGGCGGTGGAGGCTGGCGACGAGATCCAGTTCGAGCGCCCCACTCCGTTCGGCGGGATGCGCTGGACCAGGAAGAAGGATCAGCTCAACGACCTGGAGCGGAAGGTCTGGGAGCGGGACCGCCCGAAAGCAGCGGCTCCCGCCAAGCCCGCCGAGGAAAAGCGCACGGCCAAGGAGTAGCCGACCATGAGATTCTGGACTCGTTCGATTCTGCTGGCAACGATGGTGACGCTGGCCTGGGGCCAGAAGGGCTTTCCCACCAATCCGACTAACGCACCGCCCAAGTCCTTCCCTGGCTCGGCGCCGGACAATTCCGCTGCTACGCCGCTCCAGACGCAGCCCCTGCCGCAGGCCCGGCCGCTGCCGGCCAGGCCCGCCGAAGCGCCAGCCACGCACGTCGCCAGGCCCGAGGGCGCGGCTCCGCCCGCCGGCACCGGTGGGGAGCTCACGTCCGACATGCCCGTGCTGAACATCCAGAATGCCTCGCTGACGGAAGTAATCGACATCCTGGCGCGCAGCCTCAAGATCAACTACATCCTCGACCCGCGCGTGAGAGGAGGCGTCACCCTGCAAACCTACGGCGAGATCAAGCCGGTCAATCCGCGGGCCATGCTGGAAACCGTGCTGAGGATCAACGGCGCGGCCATGGTGCAAGTGGGCGACGTCTTCCGCATCGTGCCCATGGGCCCGACGGTCGCGCAGTTGCCGCTGAGCCCGCAGATCGACGCCAAGACCTTTCCGGACGACGAGCGGATCATGCTGAACCTCGTCTTCCTGAAGTACTCGACGGTCGGGGAGCTTTCCAAGCTCTTGCTGCCGTTCCTGGGCGAGGGCGCGCAGATGACCGCCTACGAGCCCGCCAATCTTCTTCTGCTGCTCGATAACAGCCGGAACATGAAGCGGACCATGGAGCTGATCGCGCTGTTCGACAGCGACACGCTCGCCGGACAGCGGGTGAGGCTGTTCGAGGTCAAGAACAGCCGGCCCAGCGACATCGCCAAGGAGCTGGACTCGGTCCTGAAGTCCATTTCCATGGGCGAGAAGTCCGGCGCGGTGAGGTTCCTGGCCGTCGACCGGATCAACACGGTGGTGGCCATCGCCCCCAACCCCGGAGCCTTCAAGCAGGTTGAGGAATGGCTGAAGAAACTGGACATTCCGCAGAAGGCCACGGCGGGCACCATGGACAACTACGTGTACCGGGTCAACTACGGCATGGCGCAGATGCTGGCGGGGGCCATCATGCAGCTTTACATGGGTGGCATGGGCGGCTACGGCATGGGCGGCTACGGCGGCATGGGGATGGGCGGCTATGGCGGCATGGGGATGGGTGGCTACGGCGGAGCCGGCATGGGTGGCTACGGCGGAGCCG
>PLEM01000427.1:27431-35090 GCA_003137035.1 Bryobacterales bacterium
CTATGGCGGCGGGGCTTACACGCAGTCGCCGATGACCTCCACGGCCCAGGTGCTGGGAACTGGCAAGGACTCCACCGCCGGCGTGGGCGCCGCCGCGGGAGGCATGCTCTCGACGACCCAGGATCTGACCGGGTCCTACCTGGGAGCGGGGGGGGGCTCTAACCCGATGTGGGGTAAGATCCCTCGCGTGATTCCGAACCCCTTCGACAACACGCTGCTGATCCAGGCCACCCCGCAGGATTACGCTCAGATCCTAAAGCTGCTCGAGCAGCTCGACGTGCCGCCCCGCCAGATCCTGGTGGAAGCCAAGATCTATGAGGTCACCCTCACTGGGGCCTTTGCGAGCGGCGTGCAGGCGGCGCTTCAAATGAAGGGCGGCACCGGTTCGTCCGGGTCTGCCGTCAGGAACTTCCTGACGAATTTCTCCTCCACGGGAGTGGCGATGTCGGCGGGCATGCTGGTCGGCAACAGCCGGGAGCTTTTGGGCATGCTGAGCGCGTCCGAGGGCAGCGGCCGGGCCAAGGTGATATCCGCCCCCTCCTTGATTGCAACCGACAGCGTTCCCGCATCCATGACTGTGGGCGACGAGATCCCCACGATTTCGGCGCAGGCGGTGACCGGGGGCATCACTTCGAACTCCAACTCGGTATTCACGCAGGCCATTCAGAGTCGCCAGACGGGCGTCACGTTAAATGTAATGGCACGCATCAACCCCTCCGGAATCATCACCATGGTCATCAACCAGGACGTGAGCGCGGCGACGGCCTCGGTGGACATCAACTCTCCCTCGATCTCCCACCGCTCGGTGCAAACGCAGATCACCCTGCAGGATGGGGATACGATCGCCATCGGCGGAATCATCAACGAGCAGGACACCTATACTTCCAACGGCGTGCCGCTGCTGCATCGCATCCCGCTGCTCGGAATGGCTTTTGGGTCGAAGTCGATCAGCAAGCAACGGACCGAAATGGTGATCTTCATAACCCCGCACGTGATCTACGACACCAACCAGCTTGTGGAGGCCAGCGACCAGTTGAAATCCGGGCTCAAGCGCGTCATGAAGCTGGTTCGGGAATAGCGGCGCCCTGGGTGGGGTCGGGCCTTTGGGCCTGCCGCCGGGCTTCCGCCCGGCGGGAACCCGAAAAGGCCGCCCCAGAGGCCAAACCGGCCCCGGAATCGGACCAAAGAGCCGTTTTAGCCTGCCGGCGGGTTCCCCGGACGAAAAAAAGCGCCTGTTCCGCAGAAAACTGTTGACTTGGACGGGGTCTCCTGGGTACACTCACCGTGAATACCTATAGAACGCCGTGTCCCGAGGGGGAGGCGGCGCGAGGAGTGACTTTAGGCTTGACTTGTGCTTGAGCTGAGAGATAATGATGTGTGAGCCACGTTTTGTGTGGCGGCAATTATCAGCCTTGAATCCCGCGAGCACGAGAAGTCGGTACAAAACAAGAAAGAGCACGTGAAGCCAGATCAGGTGGTCAGGCTGGGCGTCGGCGGTTTGATGGCGTCTCCAGGCTGTGATCGAGCTAAGCGAAGAGGCTCAGGTTGAAGACGACTCCCATCAATTCAAATTCGAAATTCACCAAGGAGAAGGAAATGGCAGATTTTCGCAAGTTGTTTTTGGCGCTGGCGGTCATGGCCCTGTTGGCCTTGCCGGTTAGCGCAATCAACCCGCCAGTCGTCAACTGCGTGGCCAGCTCGTCCCCGGTCATCATTCGCGACGGCGGGCTCACCGAGCTGGTTGGCGACGTGACGCTGACGTGCGACAACACGGCTGTGGGCGCGGTCGACGTTCAGACCGACATCCAGATCTTCATGAACTACGCTCCGGTCACCAACAAGGTGTTGAACAACACCGGTAGCGGCGGCGAGTGCCCGACCGGAATCAAGTGCGTCACCGATTCCGTAACGGCTGCGACGTGGAACGGCCTGGCCCCGGCTGCTTTGGGCGTTAACGGGAACCCGACCTACATCACTGGCCTGCTGCAATCCAGGCTGGACCTCCCGGGCGACCCCGCCAATCAGCGGAACTCGGTTCTGTTCCCGAGAGTGCCCGTGCCGGCCGGCACGATCACTTTCCTCCGCATCTCGAACATCCGCATTGCCGCGCCGTCGGTTTCGGCCAGCGGCAGCACGGATGTGTTCGAGAAGATCACCACCAACAACGTCGTTGTCACCCCGAACTATCAACTTCCGGTGGCGACGGTTCAGATTCCGTTGCAGTTCAAGGCCACTTCGTGCGATGGCACGGGCGGCGCGACGACGTCGTTCCAGCAGTGCAACGCCGTCAACCCCAACACCGGCGGCATGAGCTCGACGTTTAACGTGCAGTTCATCGAGGGCTTTGCGCTGGCGTTCAAACCGAGGATCAACGCCACCACGGGGACCATCATCGTTGGCAACAAGTTCCTCTCCGAGAGCGGATACCTTCTGGGCACGCTGGTTTCCCCCGGCGGCAGCTCTGTGCCGGCGGTTGGCGAGGCGACCACGGGTACCAACCTGCTTCTCAGGTTCACCAACATCCCCAACGGCGTCAGCATTTACGTGACGCAGAGCAACACGTTCTACGGGACCAGTCAGCTCGCAGGGACCGGCGGACCGGCGATTACGGCCTCCAACAGCACGGCCGCGAGCGGCACCATGACCTGTAAGGCCCCCGACACCAGCCTGCCCTCGATCAAAGTGGGGATCACCGGCGGCGCGGGCTCGGTGGCCTGGGTTGTCCAATCCATCGATGCCACGTTCAACTACCAGAAGACCGTCTCCTTCGGCGTGGCCGTCAGCTACTCTCCGAATACCACGCTGGATCTGCCCGGCCTTACGACCACCGGCGGCGTAAACGGCGCTCTGGGACCGCTCAGCACGATCGACTACGCCGTGCCGACCTCGGTCGATGGCATCCCGCGTTTCCGCGACAAACCGTATGCGGCCACCATCTTCTCGATCCTGCCGTGCTCCACGGACATTCTGTTCCCGTACGTGACGGCAAAGGCCGGGTTTGATACGGGCATCGCTTTAGTCAACACGTCGAAGGACGACCCCGTCATCGGTACGCAGACCCAGCACGGGTCGTGCACGATGTACTACTTCGACGGCACCACGACCGCTCCGGCGCCGCAGAACACCTGCGACATCAAGGCGGGCGGCATGGTTACTTTCAGCATGATGACGCAAGGCGGCATCCCGAGTCAGACCTGCGCGGACAGCAGCACGATTACTAATACTGCGGTCCCGATCGGCTGGCAGGGCTACGCCATCGCGGCTTGCAAGTTCCAGTACGGACGCGGCTATGCGTTCATCAGCGATCGCAACACGCCGAGCCTGGGATCGCAGGGTTACCTGCCTCTCATCCTCTCCACTTGCGGACGGCTGCCGGCCCCATTCGATGGGGACGTCAATTTTGGCACCCAGTGCGGTGAGATGCTGGCGCACTAAACTTCGTCAGTTCTGTCACTTTCAAGGGAGGGGAGCAAGTTCCCCTCCCTTTTTTGTTATTCTGGGGCGGAAAGGTTTGGGTTTACGCGAACAGGGAAAGGTGCTAAACTATTGTTTACCCGTCCGCGTCCCCCTATCCACAAGAGATCAGGTCTTGTGAGAGCATCCCAACCACGAGGTGATCATGGCAGCTAGAAATCTGTTCCCACGCGCCGCGCTGGCGGCCTTCTTGCTCATGCTTCCTTTGAGCGCGCAGAAGGTCCTGCTGCTCCCGAGCAACGGCTCGGCGGTGAGCGTCGTTTCGGAGGAGCCGTTCGCGGCGTCCCCCGCGATCAATGCGAACGCCGGCGTCTTTTCGGTTCTCTCGAATCCGGCGGGCACTCGGTACTTCTTCCTCTCCAGCGCCAACGTAACCGTCACGGACAACAGCGGGAATTCGCTCCAGGTGATCCCACTGGGCCTGCCCATCACGGCGGGCGCGGTCACGCCCGACGGGCGGCGCTTATTGGTAGCGGCTGGCAGCGTCTCGGCGGGGTCTCTGTATATCTTCGACATCACTTTGGGCACGGCGGCCCAGACTGGAGTGGTCACCATTGGAAACAATCCATCCGGAGTGGCGGGGACGCTCGATTCCACAGCCGCGCTGGTGGTGACGGCCTCCGGGCTGAGCAGTGTCGATACGGCCCTGACTACAGTAACCGCGACGCTTTCCCTGCCCGGCGTCGCCGCCCCCGCCTCGGGGGTCGTGACAGGTCCCAACGGCTTGGTGTACGTGAACGCGCAGGGCGCGCTTTACGAAGTCAATCCCCGCACCATGACCATTCGGAACACCATCACGATGGACGCGTTCCCCACCAAGGCGGTGTTCTCACCGGACGGGGCGAGCATCCTGCTGGCCAACCCGAGCGCCCAGCCCTCGCCCGTGGCGCAGCCGGCATTGATAGTGGTGGACGTCGCAACCCACGCGATCGCAAGCCGGCTGGATGCGTGGAGCCAGAGCCTGTCGCTCCGCAAGCTCATCTGGGCGCCCGGCAACCGGCGTTTTGTGCTGCTGGGCAACGGGAAGCTGGCCCAGGTGGCCGGCGACTTGGGCAACCTTCAGGAGGCGTGCTTCGTGGCGCTGGGCAATTGTACGTCACCGGCCACGATCACGGGCGCCATTCCCACGGTGATTGACGTTTTCACTTCGACGGAACTCCCGACGGCCGAGAATCTTCCTGGGGCCAGGTACTTGTACGTGGTAGCTCCTGCGACCCTATATCGGATCGATCTGACCGCGACTCCAAACCCGACGGTCGCGACCGTCGCGTTGAGCGCTATGCCGCGTTCGGGCTTGTACTTCCTCCCGGTGTCGCACCCCACGACGCCGGAGCTGACGACGTTTGGCGACGCTCAGACGATCCTCGTGGGCGCGGTGTCGCTGCCGCTGGTGGTGCGTGCGGTGGACAATCTGGGCAGGCCGGCCTTTGGGACCTCAGTGGCCTTCGCCTCGCCTACGGCAACGTTCGTGGGCCAGACAATGACCACGATCAATAGCGATGGTCTGGCGCAGGCGATCATTCAAGCTCCCGTTGCTGCCGGCGCTTTTCAGGTGCTGGCGACGGTGGGAGGCGTGCAGACCTGGTTCAATCTGACAGCCACCACCGCAGGCCCTGGCCCCGGTCCGGGACCTGGCCCTGGCCCTGGTCCGGGTGGTAGCGGGCTCGTCAAGGTCATCGGCGACGGACAGGTGAACGAGGGGAACAACCCCCTGATTGAACCGCTTATCGTTTTCCTTGCGGATGCCAGTGGGAGCGCGATTCCCAACGCGCCGATCACGTTCGCGCTGAGCGGGGCCGGGGTGATCATCCCCGGGGACTGCACGAACATCGGGACCGCCATGTACACGTGCAATACCGACTCCAACGGCTTGGCTTCCGTCAGATTCGTGGTCCCCGATGTGATCGAGCAGGTAGCGTCCTGGATACAGACCCACGTCATAGCCTCGATTACTCTGGCGGACGGCACCACTCAGAGTGTGGACTTCATCGAGACCGGGGTCCCATCGGGCGCCTTCGGCTCTTCCGGCCCGATCCAAGGGGAGATCTACCTCTCGCCCGGGTTGGGGGGCACCGTCACGGTGCAGGCGGGACGAACCACGACCGCCGCGATCGGGATGACCATCTTCGCGCGCAGCGGCCCCTCGGTAGGTCAATCGATGCCAAACGTCGGCATTCACATGAGCCGTACCCAAGTCTACGACTTTACTTCGTCGTCGCCTCCGGTGTACTGCGCCGGGGGAACGCCGCTCAGCGCCGCGAGTGGGCTGGTAAGCTGCGACCTGGTGGCGCCGTTGGGCACCACTCCGGGCACCTACCCCTTGTGGGTGGTGGTGGCCGGCAACACCGGGTTCCCGGTGAACGTGGTGGTTACGGCTGCGCCACCGGTAGTGCGCGTGCCGACCACCGCCACGATCGTTTCGGGCGACCTCCAGACGGTTGGGACGGGACAGACGTTCCAGCCGCTGATCGCGGTGGTGAGGGACCAACTGGGCGCTCCGATGGCGAGCATCGCCACGAGCTGGGCGGTGATCTCCGGGCCGGCCACGCTAGCCGCTCCGACCACTACACAGACCGACGCCAACGGCCGGACTTCCACCGGGATCGTCCCGGGCGCCACGACGGGCGCCGTGGTGGTCCGGATGACCGCCGGCGTTGCTCCGAACAACCCGATTGTCACCTTTAGCCTGACCGTGACGCCCACGATCGCTAGCGTCACCAAAGTCGGTGGCGACGGTCAGAGCGTGGTGATCGGCCAGGGCTTCCAGCCCATCAGCGTGCTGGTCCGGGACGCCTCTGGCAACGCCTTGCCCGGCATCAGTGTGGGCTTCAACGTGACCAGCGGCGTCGCCACTCCGACCTCCGCAACGGCGGTAACCACCTCACAGGGCGTTGCTTCCGCCACCTTCAGCTCGACCTCTACTCCGGGCACGATCACCATCAGCGCCTCGGCGAGCGGCCAATCCGCCAACTTCACGCTGACCGCCAGGCTGCCTGGGCCGGTGCTCACTTCAGCGTCGTTCCTGAACGGCGCGAGCTTCCAGCCCGGGGCGCCGATCGGCGGCGTGGTGGCCATCCGGGGCGTGGGCTTGACGACCGGGCTGACCATACCGGCCGGTAGTTGCCTCTCGGGCACACCCGATGGAAACCTCCAGAGGGGGCTGCCCACCCGGCTGGCCGGGATGGAGATCTGGTTCAGCACGCGGATCGCGCCGATCTTCGCCATTTGCGTGAACGCGGACGGCACCGAACAGGTGAACGTGCAAGCGCCGTTTGAATTGGCGCCGGCGGTCATCACGGTGCTGGTGAAGACCGGCATCGGCACGGCGGAAGTGGACACCTATGTTCCAAACGTCACGGTGTCGGCCGCCAACCCGGGCATCTTCGAGACCAACGTGGATGCCAACACTCGCATCGCACTGGCGCAGAGGCCGGACGGCACGATCGTGTCCATGACCAACCCGGCCAAGGCGGGCGAGACCATCCGTCTGTACGTGACCGGAATCGGCTGGGTGCTCGATTCGAACCGGAAGCAGGTGCAAACCAACCAGCCCGGCTACCCGGGACAGCTTCCGTGGGACGTTACTACATCGGTGACCCTGAACAATGCGGGGGTATCGGGAGTGAGCGCGGAGTTCGCGCAAAACCTGATTGGCGTATTTATCGTCAACTTCCAGGTTCCGGCGCAGAACGCCAACGCCACCGTTCCGATCTTCGTGTCCGTCACCCCGCTCGGGCAGACGACCATTAACAGCTTCGTATCGCACATTCCAGTTTCGCAGTAGCCTGACCACCCAACGGCACGGGAGCGCAAGCTCCCGTGCCGGCTTTTCGGCCTCTCCTGTAGCGCCGGCGGTCTGGCCGCCGGTGTCAGCCAGTCTTCCACGGCAGAATCTACCCGGAATGCTCCGGGACTCCATGCCGCGGTCTTTTCGCCAAAACATGCCGCAGGGGGCCGGCGGCAAGACCGCCGGCNNTGGGTTCGAGCGTGATCACGAAAGGCAGATCGCCCTTGTTCTCGCACGGCAATTGCAGCACCGCTTCCAGACTGATGTGCCGCGCGGCCAGGATGCCCGCCAGCGCCGAGAGAATCCCGGGACGGTCCACCACGCGGAATCTGAGGTAGTAGGCGCGCTTCTGGCGCGTGACGGGGATCGGACTATACTCGCCCAGGCGCTGGTGCGCG
>PLEM01000179.1 GCA_003137035.1 Bryobacterales bacterium
AGTGCGTGCGCCACCGAGTTGTAGACAACCTTTTCAGCCGGTCGTGGTACTAGTCGAGAATCTGCTTCAGGTGATGCTCCAGGTGATCGAGGTAGGAGCTGGCGAGTTCGCCGAGCGACTGGTCCGAATCCCCCACCTCGTAGCGCAGCGCGAACTTCTCTTGCGGCGCGTGAGACAAGATGTGGTCGAGAAGGCGGTTGTAGCCGGTCCAAAACTCGACCAGCCCGGCCCACGGCAGGTCCTGGTAGCGCCCGGTCTCGACCCAGCCGTTCTGCTCGTAATTCGGCCAAGCCGTCAGGCCGCCGCCCAGAAGACAGCGCACGAAGCGCTGATGGTTGTTGGAGGCGGAGTCGATGAGATGGCCGAGAATTTGCTTGCAGCTCCATCCGCCGGTTTTGACGGGTTGTCCGGCCGCTTGCTCGCCGAGGGCCGCGAGCTTCGGGATGGCGGACTCGATGAGAGAGCGGAATCGAGGCAAGAGCGGGTCCATCCCCGCAGCATAACATCTCTCTTGCAGGATTCTGTTTTTCTGCTATAGTGGAAATATGAAAACGGAGCAGACCGAGGTGGTCCGCTACGCGGACATGTTCGCGGCCATCGGGGCCGAAGCCAGGCTGCGCATCCTGCGGCTGCTGCTGAAGGCGCACCCGGACGGTCTCATCGTCGGCGACATCCAGGCCGGACTGGGGATCCCCAATTCGACCCTCTCTCACCATCTGGACAAGCTGAAGAACGAAGACCTGGTGGTGGTGCGGCGGGACCGGCAGTTCCTGTGGTACTCGGCCAACGTCGAGACGCTCAAGGAATTGCTGGCCTTCCTGTACGCGGAGTGCTGCTCGTCGCAATCGAGAAAGGGAAAGTCATGGACCAAGACATCAAAGAAGTCGTGAGACAGAAATACGGGGAGGCGGCGCTACGGGTGGTGCGCGGCGCGGGCAACTGCTGTTGCGGGGGCGCCGAACAGGCCTCGTGCGACCCCATCAGCAGCGACCTATACGGAAGCGGCGAGGTGGCGCAGGTTCCCGAGCTGGCGGTGCGGGCCTCGCTGGGCTGCGGCAACCCGACCGCGCTGGCCGAGTTGAAGGCGGGCGAGACGGTGCTGGACCTGGGATCGGGCGGCGGGATCGACGTGCTGCTCTCGGCGCGGCGGGTCGGGCCGAGCGGCAAGGCCTACGGTCTGGATATGACCGACGAGATGCTGGCGCTGGCGCGCGAGAACCAGCGCAACTCCGGCATCGAAAACGTGGAGTTTCTGAAGGGCGAGATGGAGAACATCCCGCTGCCCGACAGCTCGGTGGACGTCATCGTCTCCAACTGCGTCATCAACCTGTCGGCGGACAAGGACCGGGTGCTGCGGGAGGCCTTCCGGGTGCTGAAGCCGGGAGGGCGGTTCGCGGTGTCCGACATTGCGACGCGGGGAGAGATTCCGGGGGAAATCCGCCGCAGCATGTCGCTGTGGGTGGGGTGCATGGCGGGCGCGCTCGAAGAAACGGAATACAAGAGCAAGCTCGCCTCCGCGGGCTTCGTCGAGATCGAGGTCGAGCCGACGCGCGTTTACCGCGCCGAGGACGCGAGCGAGTTCCTGGCTACGGAGGGGATCGACGCCGCGGCGATCGCACCGCAAGTGGACGGGAAGTTCATCAGCGCGTTTGTTCGGGCGCGGAAGCCGGTGGGGTGATCGCCGCAACTCGGGGATGCCCCCGGGGGGGGGGAATCCGCGACAGTACACTCTATCCACGGGGGCCAGCGTATACTGCCACGGGCTTTCGGGGTCTCAGGGATAGCGGGGCGAGTCCACCGATGTTCGTGGCGCTGTAACGGGTTCAGGTTCACAAAGGCGTGGAAGGCCAGAGGGCTGCCCAGCACCTCCGTGGCGAAGGGTGCATTGTACGGGGCGGGAACCGCGGAAATGGGGCGGAAATAATCCTTGACGGGCGCGTTACTGTGTTGTAGCATATACATAGCAATGCAAGGTAACATGCAATGAGCGAACACCCGGAGAAGTGGGAGGCGCAGGTTCGCAAGGGCTGCCTGGAACTGGCCATCCTGGCGGCGCTGTGGAAGGGCCGGCTGTATGGCCTGGAGATCCTGCGCCTGCTCGAGGACGGCTCGAACCTCATCGTTGCGGAGGGCACGGTCTACCCCCTGCTGAGCCGGCTGAAGGCGGAGGGCCTGATCGAGTCCGAGTGGGTCGAGTCCGAGGGGGGACATCCGCGCAAGTATTACTGGCTGACCAAGGCGGGCCGGCAGCGAGGCGCGGCGATGGCTGGATTCTGGGCCGGGTTCGCCGCCAGCCTGGGCACGCTGATCCAGCCGCTGCTGGGCGGAAAGAGGGCACTATGACTGCAAATAGCGACAGCACGCAATTGATGGAATACTACCTCGGCCGGCTGCGCGAGTCGATGGCAGGGCTTCCGGCCGCCGAGAGAGAGGAAATCGTCGCAGAGATACGAAGCCACATCACCGAGCGGTCGCTGGTGGACGGGGCAGTGGATCCGCAGCGGATGCGCGAGACCCTGGAGGCGTTGGGGCGGCCCGAGGAGATCGCTTCGCAATACCAGACCAACGCGCTGCTGACGCGAGCGACGGGAAGCCATTCGCCCTGGGTAATGCTTCGCGCGGCGCGGCGCGGGGCGATGCTGGGGGCCAAGGGCTTTGGCATCTTCATGATTGCGGTGACCGGTTACACGATGGCGGCCACCTTCTTCCTCTGCGCGGCTTTGAAGCCGTTCTTTCCGGAGAACATCGGTCTGTGGGTAGGATCGACGGTGGGATTTCACATGGGCTATCGCGCGGCGCACGACGCGCCGGCTGCGGAGCTGCTGGGCCACTGGCTACCGTTGGTGGCGATGGTGCTGGGTCTGCTCGCGATCATGGGGACGACGCACGCCATCCGGGTGCTGATTCGCCACGGGAGCCGCGCGAAACTGCGCTGGCGGGCCGAGTAGCTGGTACAATTCCCTGGTGCGGCAACGCATCGTTATTATCGAGGACGAGGCGGACATCGTGGAGATGGTCCGCTACAATCTCCGCAAGGACGGATTTGAAGTCGAGAGCTTCGCGCGCGGCCGGGAGGGGCTCGAGCACCTGCGGCGCAACCCGCCCGATCTGCTGCTGCTGGACATCATGTTGCCGGACGAAGACGGCCTCTCGATCTGCCGCCAACTGCGCGCCGACGAGCGGTTGAAAGAGCTGCCGGTGGTGTTCCTGACGGCGCGCGGCGAAGAAATCGACCGCATCGTGGGCCTGGAGATCGGCGCGGACGATTACGTGGTGAAGCCGTTCAGCCCGCGGGAGCTGGTGGCGCGGGTGAAGGNNCAGGTCCGGTTGAGCGCGCTGGAGTTCAAGCTGCTCTACTTCCTGGCCTCGCACCCACGGCAGATTTTCAGCCGGGAGCGGCTGCTGGACGAGGTGTGGGGCCGCGACTGCTCGGTCACGCTACGCACGGTGGACGTTCACATCCGGCGCCTGCGGGAGAAGATCGAGGTCCACCCCGACGAACCCGAGTATATTGGAACTGTACGCGGGGCCGGGTACCGGATGCTGGCGGATGCGCCGCAGGAAGTCTGATTCGTGCCATTCAGCAGCCCTATCTTCCGCAAGCTGCTCCTGAGCGCATTCGCGCTGATCACCATTACTCTGGGGGTGCTGGACTTCTATCTGACGCGGTACACGGCGGCGCACGAGCGGGACAGCATCGAGCGGCAACTCGAAACCGAGGCGCGCATCCTGGCGGGCGAGTTGGCGAGCGTCGAAGCGGCGGGCTTGGAAGGCTGGGCTCGCGGCGCGGAGGCGCGGGCGCAGGCCCGGGTCACGCTGATCGACCCGCAGGGCGCGGTGCTCGCCGATTCGGAGCACGATCCGGAGTCGATGGAGGACCACGGCGGGCGGCCGGAAGTGCGGCAAGCCCGGCAGGGGCGCACCGGCGCGGCCACGCGTCACAGCGCCACGCTAGACCTGGATTTGAGCTACGTAGCCCTGCCGATCGCTTACCGCGGCAAACCCGATTACGTGCTGCGGCTGGCGTTGCCGCTACGCGAGCTGGATACGGCGATCGGCGCGGTGCGCCAGCGCATCCTGGGGGCCTCCGTGGTGGCCGCGCTGCTCGCGCTGGCCATGGCCTACTGGTTCTCCCGCTCCTTCACGCGGCGGGTACGCCGCCTGGAATCGTTCGCGCAGAGCTTGCTGGGCGCGCGCGTTCCCGAGAGCCTGGCCCCGGACGGAGCCGATGAGCTGGGCGCTCTGGCGGGCTCGCTGAGCCGCACCGCCGCGCAGCTCCGCGAACTGTTCGAGCAGCTCAGCCTGGAATCGGGCCGACGCGAAGCGATTCTTTCGAGCATGGTGGAAGGCGTTCTGGCGGTCGACCACGAGCTGCGGGTGACCTTCTGCAACGAAGCGTTCGCGCAGGCCGTGGGCGCGCGCACGCCCGTCCCGCCAAACCTGCCGGTGCTGGAACTGGTGCGCGACCCGGCGTTTCTGGACCTGCTGAGCCGCGTGCTGGTCACCCACCAGACCTTCAAGCACCGCCTTCAGCTTGCCGCCGCCGACGGGCGCTCGTTCGAGGTCCAAGCGGCGCCGCTGGCCGCCGGCGCGCGCCGGGGCGCCATCGCCATCCTCCACGACATCACCGACCTGGAGCGCCTGGAGCGCGTGCGCAAGGACTTCGTCGCGAACGTGTCGCACGAGCTGCGTACGCCGCTGACCGCCATCCGCGGCTTTGCCGAGACGCTGCTCGACGGCGCGCTGGAGGATCAGGAAAATAACCGCAAGTTCCTGGAGATCATCCGCGCCCACGCCATCCGCCTGAACAGCATCAGCTCGGATTTGCTGGTGCTTTCGGAGCTGGAATCGGGCCAGCCACCCGCTGCGCCCGAGCCGGTTCCCGTGCGGGCGGCGCTGGAATCGGCGATGCGAACTGTCGAGGCGGAAGCCCGAATCCACGGCGTCACGATCCGGTCCGGAGCGCTGGGCGACGCGGACGTGCTAGGCGACCGCATGCGCCTGGAACAGGCGTTCGTCAACCTTCTGAACAACGCCG
Organism: Bryobacterales bacterium; assembly: GCA_003137035.1. GTDB lineage: Bacteria > Acidobacteriota > Terriglobia > Bryobacterales > Bryobacteraceae > Fen-330. Next base: position 5,039 of record PLEM01000179.1, read on the forward strand.
TGAAATTCAACCGCCCGGGCGGAGAAGTACGCATCGAGATCGCGCGCGGCGCGGACGGCAAGGTCGCCATCGCCATCTCCGACACCGGCATCGGCATCCCGTCGGAAGATCTGCCACGCATTTTCGAGCGCTTCTATCGAGTGGACAAGGCGCGATCGCGCGAGGTGGGCGGCACGGGGCTGGGCCTGGCGATCGTAAAGCACCTGGTCGAGCGGATGAATGGCGCGGTGACGGTGGAGAGCGCGCTGGGGAAGGGCTCGACGTTCGTGGTCACCCTGCCGGCGTGTTAGCCCCGGCGCGGAGTGCTTTTCGCGCGGCTAAGACGATGCGGGCGCAGGCTTCGGCGTCGGCCTGGGCGTGGTGATGGTGGTCCAGCTTCAGTTGGAGCGCGCGGCAGACGTCCGGCAATTTCGTAGGGTAGACTCCGAAGACCTCGCGCGCCAGCCTCACGGTGCACTGGAACGGAAGGCCGGGAGCGGACAGCCCCGCTTGCCGGCAGCAGGCTTCCAGGACCGCGCGATCGAAGCTGGCATTGTGGGCAGCCAGGAAATCGATGCCGCGCAGCAGCGGCTGCAGCTCCGGCCAGAGTTGGCCGAAAGCGGGCTCGGAGCGCACCATCTCCCAAGTGATGCCATGCAGGTAGGAGAAGACGAACTCCCTGCGAGGCGGACGGATCAGCCGGTATTCGCGCTCGACGATCCGCTCGTTCTCGACGCGCACGATGCCGATGGCGCAGGCGCTGTCGCGGCCGTAGTCGGCGGTTTCGAAGTCTATGGCGGCGAAGGCGCTACTCCGAACCCGCGGCCTGGCACCCACAGTACTCGCCTCTCGAAGCAATCATAGCGAGAATTCACACCGTGTTAACGGTTTTGTAATCCAGGCACAATCATCGACCGATAGAGTGGGGTTGACCATGAGAACCCTCAAAACCACATTCATCCTATGTTTGCTGGCATGCGCGCCCCTGGCCGCGCAGGACGACCTCGCCGCTCTACGCGAGCGGATCGCGGCCCAGCAGAAACAGATCGAAGAAATGCGCAGCTCGCTGGCCGAACAGCAGAAATTGCTCGAAGCGCTGACGCAGAAGACCGCCGCCGTGGCCGCCGCACAGCGTCCGACTCCGGGCGAGGTGGCCGGAAAAGCTGCCACGGCCGCTCCCGCTCCGGCCTCGCCGTTGCAGTTTTCGCTGGGCTCGGCCTACTTCACCCCGGTCGGGTTCATGGATTTCACCGCGGTGTTCCGCGACACCGATCCAGGCAGCAACATCGGGACGAACTTCGGCAGCTTCCCCTATCGTACGGCGGCCGCAACCAACGCCAACCTGAGCGAGTTTCGCTTCAGCCCGCAGAATTCCCGTTTGGGAATGCGTGTCGATGCGATGGTGAAGGGCGCGAAGGTCCTGGCCTACTGGGAGTCCGACTTCCTCGGTGGAGTCAACAACCCGCCGGTGGGCAATCTGGCAGTGAGCACCAACAGCTATCCTTTCCGCCTGCGCCTGTACTGGGTCGATGTCCGCAAGGATAAGTGGGAGATCCTTGGAGGCCAGAGCTGGAGCCTGATGACCCCGGGTCGAAAGGGCATCTCCCCCCTGCCGGGCGATCTGTTCTACTCGCAGGCCATAGACGTGAACTACATCGTGGGCTTCCCGTGGGGCCGCATCCCCGAGTTCCGCTTCGTGTACCACCCCAGCACCAAAGTGACGGCAGGCTTCGCCCTCGACAACCCCGAGCAGTACATCGGAGGGTCGGGCGGCGCGGGCGTGTCGGTGCTGCCGACGGCATTCGCGACGTCTTACGCCAGCCAACTGAACAACGGCACGACCACGCTGAACGTGCCCAACATGCATCCGGACCTGATTGCCAAGATCGCTTTCGATCCCTCGGCTAAACTCCATTTCGAAGTCGCGGGCGTTGCGCGGACATTCAGGGTCTACAACCCGGCTACCGCTCAGCACTTCACCAAGACCGGAGGCGGCGGGTCGGCCAACTTGAATTTCGAACTGGCCAAGGGGCTCCGGGTGATCAGCAACAATTACTTTAGCGACGGCGGTGGACGTTACGTGTTTGGCCAGGGCCCCGACGTGGTGGTGAAAGGCGACGGGAGCCTGGGCCTGGTACACACCGACGCCATCTCGGACGGCCTGGAGTTCACCCACAAGAACACGTTGCTCTACGGATACTACGGCCTGGCCTGGATTGGCCGGTACACCGTCACCGACCCATCCAACAGCAAGCTGGTGGGCTACGGCTACACCGGCAGCGCGAACTCGCAGAACCGGCGCGTCGCCGAATACACGATCGGATTCAACCAGACCTTGTGGAAGGACGCCAAGTACGGCGCTCTGAACATCATGGGACAGTACGCGTTGTTCACGCGCGCCCCCTGGTATGTCGCCTCGGGCACGCCGAGCAAAACCCATATGAACGAAGTATGGATGAACCTGCGGTATACGCTGCCGGGCTCGGCTCCTACGTTGAAGTAGGTCGAGGCACTTACAGGTTGGAACAGCCTGATTCCCTCGCGTGCCGGTATTCCCCCTGGCAATCCGGAGCCGGCACGCGCACGCCCGCGGTCCGCACGAGCTTGCGCTGCGCGATTTCGCGAGCGCCGTTCACCGACTCTTTACGCCGGCTTAACCGTGCTGTAACAAACGAAAAGGAGAATGAAATGAGAAGGCACTCGATGAAACTGGTACTTTGTCTGTTCGCACTACTCGTTCCTCTGTCCGCGCAAACCCTGGTCAACGGGGCGGGCGCCACCTTTCCCTACCCCATCTACTCGAAGTGGTTCGACGAATACCACAAGCTGCATCCCGACGTGCAGATCAACTACCAGTCGATCGGCTCGGGCGGCGGCATCCGGCAGCTCGAGAGCGGCACGGTGGATTTCGGCGCCTCGGACCAGCCCATGAACGAGGAGCAGCTTGCCAAATCGAAGAACAAGCCGCTGCATTTCCCAACGGTGATGGGCGCGGTGGTGGCGACCTACAACCTCCCCGGCTTGAACCGCGAGCTCAATTTCACGCCGGAAGCGCTGGCGGGGATCTTCCTGGGCAAGGTGAAGAAGTGGAACGATGCGGCGCTGAAGAGCGCCAACCCCGGTGTGCCGTTGCCCGCGAACGACATCATGCTGGTACACCGCTCCGACGGCAGCGGGACCAGCTTCATCTGGACCGACTACCTCTCCAAGATCAGCCCGGAGTGGAAGAGCCAGGTGGGACCGGGGGCCGCGGTAAACTGGCCGGCGGGCCTGGGAGCGAAGGGTAACGAGGGCGTGGCCGGGATGGTCAAGCAGACGCCTTACTCGCTGGGCTACGTCGAGTTGATCTACGCGCTTCAGAACAAGATGCCGTACGCACGGGTGCGCAACGCGGCGGGCAAGTTCGTCAAACCCGATCTGGCCTCGGTGACGGCGGCCGCGGCCGGCGCCGCCAGCAACATGCCCGACGACTTTCGCGTCTCGATCACCAACGCGCCGGGCAAGGACGCCTATCCCGTTTCCAGTTTCACCTGGCTGCTGATACCGGGCCAGATCCAGGATGGGGCGAAGAAGAAGATCCTGGTCGACTTCGTGCGCTGGATGCTGGGGCCGGGGCAGAAGATGGCCGAGCCGCTCTCCTACGCGCCGCTGCCGCAGCTTGTGGTGGCGAAGGAGTTGAAGGCAATCGCGACAGTTCAGTAGCATGAGTAGCCCCGCAATGGCAGCCGAACCGGTACGTGAGGCTTCTCGCGCTCGCGGCTTTTTCGGCCGCCTGCGCGCGGGCGACCAGGCTGCAACGCTGATTACGGCCACCTTCGCCAGCAGCGTTCTGGTGCTGACGGCCCTGCTGGTCTACGAGCTGTTCCACGGCTCGGCTCTCTCGCGGGACAAGTTCGGCTGGGCCTTCCTGTTCACGAAGATCTGGGACCCGGTGGCCGGGGAGTTCGGCGCGCTGCCGTTTATATACGGCACGCTCGCCACCTCGGCTCTGGCGCTGGCGATGGCCGTCCCGCTGGGGCTGGGCGCGGCCGTGTTTCTGTCCGAACTGGCGCCGCCGCGCATTTCCGATGCGCTCACCTTCGTCATCGAATTGCTGGCGGCGGTGCCCAGCGTGATTTACGGATTGCTGGGCGTCTTCATACTGGTGCCGCTGATGCGGCAGGCGGGAGCGCCCTACGGCGTGGGGGTGTTCACGGCCTCGGTGGTGCTGGCGGTGATGATCCTGCCGTTCATCGTCTCGATCTCGCGGGAAGCGCTGCTGGCGGTACCGCGGGAGCAGAGGGAAGCGGCCCTGGCGCTGGGCGCAACGCATTGGGAGTCCACCTGGCAGGTGGTGATTCCTTTCGCGCGGCTGGGCATCATCGGCTCGGTGTTCCTGGCGCTGGCGCGGGCGCTGGGAGAGACCATGGCGGTCACCATGGTGATCGGCAACGACCCCAAAATCCACGCCTCGCTGCTGGCCCCCGGCTACACGATTGCGGCGGTGATCGCCAACGAATTCACCGAAGCCACCGCTGACCTGCACCTGAGCGCGCTCATCGAGCTGGGGCTGGTCCTGTTCTTCCTCACCATGCTGCTCAACGGCATCGCAAGGCTCCTGATCCTTAGCACCACGCGGCGGGGGACGGCGCAATGAACCGGCGCAAGATCGTCAACACGGTGATGTTCGGCATCACCGGGCTGTGCGCGCTGCTCACGGTTTCGGTGCTTTTCTTCATTCTGGGATACCTGCTTTGGTACGGCGGCCGCTCGCTGAGCTGGAGTTTCCTGACGCAGCTTCCCAAGCCGCCCGGCGAGGCGGGCGGCGGGATGGCGAACGCCATCGTGGGCACGGGAAAGCTGCTTCTGCTCACCGTTCTGATGGGCGTACCGGCCGGGTTCGTCGCCGGAGTGTATCTTTCGGAGTTCGGCAGCGGCAGTTTTCCGGCGGTGGTGCGGTACACCGCGGACTTGCTGAACGGCGTTCCATCGATCGTCATCGGCATCTTCGCCTACGCCCTGGTGGTGATGCCGATGCGGCATTTTTCGGCGCTGGCGGGCGCGGTGGCGCTGAGCATGATGGTGATCCCGATCACCATGCGCACCACCGAACAGTTCCTGCGCGCGGTGCCGCAATCCTTGCGCGAGGCCGCGCTGGCGCTGGGCGCCAACAAGTGGCAGACGGTGGCGACGGTGGTGATCCCGGCTGGATTCCGGGGGATCCTCACCGGAACGATTCTGGGCGTGGCGCGCGTAGCGGGGGAGACGGCTCCGCTGCTATTCACGAGTTTCGGCAACCAGTACTGGAGCTCGGGTTTCAACCAGCCGACGGCCTCCCTGCCGGTGATGATCTTCACGTTCGCGGTTTCGCCTTACGACGACTGGCACCGGCAGGCTTGGGCGGCCGCCCTGGTGCTGCTGGCCCTGATGCTCACCGCGAACGTGGCGGCGCGACTGGTGTTCTCACCGAAGGTGACGCAGAATGGTTGACAAGCTGCGCGTCGCGCACCTGAACTTCCATTACGGCAACAACCACGTGCTCCACGACGTCAGCCTGGCGATTCCTGCGAACCAGGTCACCGCGCTGATCGGCCCGTCGGGCTGCGGCA
>PLEM01000549.1 GCA_003137035.1 Bryobacterales bacterium
ACGTCGTACGGATTCTCCCTGTCGGGACTGCCGGCGCCGGGCTTGCCCTTCTTTCCCACCAGCGGTCCCGTAACGCGCCGCGATGGGAGGGGCTGGAATCTGCTCTCGATGGCACCGGTAATCAGCGAACGAATCGAGGTGCGCTCCGCCGCCGCAAGCTGCCGGAGCGCGGCATGGAGATCGTCTGGAATATCGACCGTGGTTCGGACGCTCATGCCATAATTATGTCACACCTTCCGCACGGGCGCGGGATACTGGGCCACCAGCGGGTCGGAGGTCAGCAGAGTGATGCCCTCGACCATCGACTGCGCAACCAGCAGGCGGTCGAACGGGTCTTTGTGGATGGGCGGCAGGCCATCGATGGCGACGGCGTGCTCGCTCGCGACCGGCAACTCACCATAGCCGTTATCCAGCAACCCCCGCCGCAGCAACCGCGCATCCACTTGGAAATCGTCCCGCCCAAGTCCGCTCTTGATTGCTATCTCCCACAGGCTGGCCGAACTGAAGATCGGCTCGTTATGCGGGTTGTCCAGCAACGCGCGCGCCTTGGGCATGGAGTTGATCGCCCGGGCCACTTCCGGATCGGTCTCGATGGCGAGCCGGCGCGCATCGTCGATGCTGAGCGCGCTCGAATACATCTCGCGTTTCAGTTCCAGCTTGAGCCAGTCCTGGTCCTGGGCGAACTCGGCCTCGGTGAATTGGACGCCCTGCTGGAGCAGGAACTGGTGGAATTCCTCGAGGTGCTGCTGGTCGGGTTCCCAGCCCTTGGTCATCTTGATATTGTGGGTGCCGAGGTAGCGCGAGACGAAGTTGAAGATGGCCCACTTGCGGGTCACCGCGGTTTCGAAACGGTCGGGCTTGGGCCGGGTGTACTTCTCGTCGGGCGCGATCCCATCGCCGCCATAGACGATGCGTCCGCTATCTGTGGACTTGGCGTCGTCCAGGTTCTTGGCGTCGCCTTCCTTGTGGAAGTAGTAATCGTAGAACGAGATGTTGGAGTAGTCGCGCTGGATCAGGCGGCCGCTGGGTGTGTAGTAGCGGGCGGTGGTCAGCGCCAGCCCGGTATTGTCGATCTGGAATACCGTCTGAACGAGGCCCTTGCCGAAGGTCTTCTCGCCGAGCACCCAGGCGCGGTCATGATCCTGGAGAGCGCCGGCGACGATCTCCGCGGCCGAGGCGGAGAAACCGTTGACCAGCACCACCATCGGGTAATCGTGGCTGCCGTTGCCAGGTTTGGCGATGTAGGGCTTCTCGGCTGAAGCACGCCCGCGGTGCGAAACCACGACTTGTCCCCGGCGCAGGAACCGGCCGGCAACATCCACGCCCTCCTTCAGCAGGCCGCCCGGATTGTCGCGCAGGTCCAACACCAGCCCCTTGATGTTGTCCTCGCCCAGCGCTTTGAGGTTCTCCTCGAGGTCGTGGCTGGTGTTCTCGTTGAAGGAGCCGACATCCACGTAGGCGATGCCGGGCTTCAGCCAGAGCGCATCCTGCACGGTCTTCCTCGGGATCTCGTCCCGGATCAGGTTGAAGGTGAGCGGCGCGTCGGTTCCCGCCCGGCCCACCGTCACCTTGACGGGCGTTCCCTTCAGCCCCTTCAGCCGGTCGGCCACCTCGGTCATGGTGAACTTGTCGGTGGGCTCGTCGTTCACGGCCAGGATTTCATCGCCGGGCCGTATGCCGGCCTTGTAAGCGGGCGAACCGGGGAAGGGGGCGATGCAAATGACCTTTCCGTTCCCGGTGCGGCTGAGACCGATGGTCATCCCGACCCCGAAGTAGTGGCCGAGCTGGTCTTCCCGCAGAAGCTGGAATTCGCGCGGATCGTAAAGGTACGAGTGGGGGTCGAGCGTGCGTAGCATGCCCGGGACGGCGCCTTTGTAAATCGCCTTGTCGGCGCTGACCGGGTCCGCAAAATTCCTCTCCACCAGGGCGTAAACCCTGGTGAAGCTGCTCAGGCTGGCCTTCACATCGTCCTCGGAGGAGGCCGCCGCGGCCGAATTTGCCAAGCCGGGCCCATAGACCCCTCCCAGGACCGAGCAAGCCAGAATCACGATCGGAATCAGGAACAGGGACCGGCGCTGAGCCATCTTGGCGATCTCTCCAGGGGGATCTGACTTTCAGTATAGCAGCCGGCTTGCGGCATGTGGCTTGTAGCCTGTGGGTTCGGCGGCGGCGCCCAGCCTACGCCCCCAGACGAAGAACGGATCTCGAAGCAGGCTGCGGGCCTACGAACTGCGGGCTACCAGCTTCCTGGTCCCCGCAGTTTCGCTCCGTAGCGGCTTCTTCGGGGCGGCCCCGAGACGGCGGACCTGGTCGCTCACGCAGACCAGAAACATCGGCTGGCGGGCGCCCTTCAGGATGTCGAGGATGCGGTCGTGGCTGTCTTCCAGGTAGATCGACTTGCCGTCGGTGAGCAGGTGGAGGTCCGATTCCGACGAGAACACGTCGCTCAGCCGCCGTCCCATCTCGCGCTGCAGGTACCGCAGGACGCGCCGGATCTTCTGGAGAGAGAAGCCCTTGCGGCGAAGCTCCGCGATCACGGTGATTTCCACCACCTGCTCCGGCGAATAGACCCGCTTGTGGCCCTGGTGCTGGGGAGACACGACCTTCCGCTCATCCCACCACTGCAACTGGCGCAAGCTGATGCCGGCTACGCGCGCGACATCGCTGGAGGAATAGGCCTCGGCCGAAGGGGTTGGAGCAGGGCGGATCTTTTTTGTTTTGAACATGGGACACGACTTCCGTTTTGAAAGAACACTCGCCTCTAGAATTGTACTTCGCTGGACGGAGGTGTCAAGAGGCTGTTAGCCCCCTCCAACAAAATGAACCACTTCCAGGCGCGACCCGGGATCGAGCACCCGCCCCGGCCATTCCGGCTTCCTCAGGATCCGGCCGTCGAGTTCCACCGCCAACCGGCCGGGGTCCAGGCCCAGGGACTCCAGGAAGGCCAAAACGGTCTGGCCGTCCGGAATCTCGCGCGCTTCGCCCTGGAGCAAGATCCGCATTGAATTTGACACCCTCTTCCGGAGATCATTATAGTCGAGTTGGGGATCCCTCTGGTTCAGTGCATTGTGGGGCGGAGGGGAGGCTGATGCCAAACTCGTATGCTCAGGTTTACTTCCCGATACTGCTGCAGGTCTTGATTGCGATGGCCATCGCCGGGGGGATGATTGGCGCCTCGGCGCTGCTAGGGCGCCGCGTGCACAACCCGGTCAAGGACCAGCCCTACGAGTGCGGAGTGGACCCGCAAGGCTCCACGCGCGAGCGCTTCAGCGTGAAGTTCTACCTGGTGGCGATGATTTTCATCCTGTTCGACATCGAGACCGTCTTTCTGTACCCTTGGGCGGTGGTGTACCGGGAGTTGAAGCTGTTTGCGTTCTTCGAGATGTTTCTTTTTGTGGCGTTGATCCTCTCCGGGTTCTTCTACATCTGGAAGAAGGGCGCGCTGGCGTGGTCGGTGGAAGAGCAGCCGCGGGGAAAGCCATAGCGCCATGCTTCCGGAACAATTACAGGCCTGGGACGCCTCCGCGGTGCTGAACTCGAGAATCGAGCGGGGGGAACTGTCGATCGAGATCGCCGCGGAGAAGATCGCCGCGGTGTGCCGGTATCTGAAGGACGAGCACCAGTTCGTCCGGCTCAGCGCGGTGACGGCGGTAGACCGCTATCCGGCCGAGCCGCGCTTCGAGGTGGTCTACCTGCTGCACTCCATCGAGCGCAACCAGCGGCTGCGGCTGAAGTGCCGTCTGCCGGGCGAGGCGCCCGAGATCGATTCCGTAACCGGCGTCTGGCGGGCCGCCGACTGGTACGAGCGCGAGGTATTCGATCTGCTGGGCGTTCGCTTCCGCAACCACCCGGACCTGCGGCGGATTCTGATGCCGGAGGACTGGAACGGGCACCCGCTGCGCAAGGACTACCCTGTAACTGGACAGAAATACAACTACACCGGCGAGGCCCTGTGAGCGATCCCGCCAGCACCTCGCCACGGCGCATGACGCTAAACATGGGGCCGCAACACCCCTCCACGCACGGCGTGCTGCGCATGATCCTCGAGCTGGACGGCGAAACGGTCGTCCAGGCGCGCTGCGACATCGGCTACCTGCACACCGGGATTGAGAAGGAGTGCGAACAGAAGACCTGGCAGCAGGTGGTGACGCTCACCGACCGCATCGATTACCTCTGCCCGCTGACCAACAACCTGTGCTACTGCCTGGCTGTGGAGAAACTCCTGGGATTGGAGATCCCGCCGGCGGCGCAATGGATGCGCGTGTTGCTGAACGAGCTGACGCGCATCAACAGCCACCTGGTCTGGCTGGGAACGCACTCGCTGGACCTGGGCGCGATGAGCCTGTTCCTCTACTGCTTTCGCGAGCGCGAGGACATCCTCCGCATCTTCGAGATGTTCTCGGGGCAGCGGATGATGACCAGCTACTTCCGCATCGGAGGCCTGGCGCTGGAACCGCCGCGGGGCTGGCGGCAGGCGGTGGGGAAGTTCATCGACGCCTTCCCGAGCCGGGTGGACGAGTACGAAGATCTGCTCACGCGCAACCCGATCTGGATGCGGCGGACCAAGGGCGTGGGCTACGCGGCGCTCGAGGACCTGCTCGATCTGGGGGTGACCGGGCCGATGCTTCGCGCCGCGGGCCTGGCCTGGGACATTCGCAAGTCCGAGCCGTATTCGAGTTACGAGAAGTTCGATTTCGACGTGCCCACGCGCTCCGAGGGCGATGTCTACGCCCGTTACCAGGTGCGGATGGAAGAGTTGCGGCAGAGCGCGCGGATCGTCAGGCAGGCGCTGGACGGAATGCCTTCGGGGCCGTACACCGCGGACGCTCCGCATGTGGTGTTGCCGGACCGCGAGAAGATGAAGACGCAGATGGAGGCGCTCATCTACCACTTCAAGATCGTGACCGAGGGGTTCCGCGTGCCCGAGGGCGAGGTGTACCAGGTAGTCGAGTCGCCGCGCGGCGAGATGGGCTATTACGTGGTGAGCGATGGGACCTCGAAGCCCTATCGCGTGTTCATCCACGGGCCGAGCTTCGGCAATCTGCAAGGGCTGCCGAAGATGGTGGAAGGCCGGCTGGTTGCGGACGCGATCGCGGTCTTGGGAAGCATCGATTTTGTGCTGGGGGATGTGGATCGGTAGCGCATGACATTCTCACCGGAACTCGAGGCGCGGTTCGACAAGCTCTTGAAGAGCTACCCGCCCGGCCGCGAGCGGTCGGCTGTGGTCCCGATGCTGATGTATGCGCAGGATGAGGTGGGCGCGGTAACCGGGGAACTGGTCGAGGAAGTGGCGCGGCGAACGGGCATCACGCCGCTCCAGGTGAATGAGGTGGTCACCTACTATTCGATGCTCCACCGCCAGCCGCTGGGCAAGCATCACATCCAGATCTGCACCAACATCAGTTGCCTGCTCACGGGCGGCGCCGAGCTTTGGGAGCACGCTTGCCGCAGGCTGGGGATCGGGCACAAGGAGGTGACCGAAGACGGGCAGTTCTCGCTCGAAGAGGTGGAGTGCATCGGCGCGTGCTCCTGGGCGCCCGCCCTGCAAGTGAATTACGAGTTCCACCACGACATGACGCCGGAGAAGCTGGACCGGCTGATCGAGAGCCTGCGGAAGGTCTCTTAATGCTCTACAACGAACCCAGCCCGCTCGAGGTGAAGGTGCTGACGCGCCGGTTCAGCCTGCCCAATTCGGCCTCCATCGACACCTATCTGGCGAGCGACGGGTACGTGGCGTTGCGCAAGGCGCTCGCCATGACGCCGGAACAGATTCTCGAAGAGTTGCGGTCCTCGAACCTGCGCGGGCGCGGCGNNGTGGTGAACGCCGACGAGAGCGAGCCGGGCACCTGCAAGGACCGGCTGCTACTGGAGAACGATCCGCACCAGTTGCTCGAAGGCATGCTGATCGCGGGACGGGCGGTGGATGCGCACGCGGGCTACATTTACATCCGCGGCGAGTACCGCTACCTGATCGAGATCCTGGAGCGCGCCATCGCCGAGGCTTACCAGCGGGGATACCTGGGCAAGAACATCCTGGGCAGCGGGTTTGACTTCGACGCGTACACGCATACCGGCGCGGGGGCCTACGAGTGCGGCGAAGAGTCGGCGCTGCTGGAGTCGCTCGAGGGCAAGCGCGGCATTCCGCGGATTCGGCCGCCGTTTCCGGCCGTGGCGGGGTTGTACCAGTGCCCCACGGTGCTGAACAACGTCGAAAGCTATGCGGCGTCTCCGGCTATCATCCGCGACGGCGGCGCGGCCTTTGCCGCCCTCGGCACGCCCAAGAATGGCGGCACGCGGCTGTACTGCATCTCGGGGCACGTGAACAAGCCCGGCGTCTACGAGTTACCGATGGGGTTCAACCTGCTGCGCATGATCGAGGAGGTGGCCGGAGGCGTCCGCGGCGGCAAGAAACTGAAGGCGGTGATCCCGGGCGGCTCGTCGTGCCCGGTCCTGAAGGCCGAGGAGTGCGACATCCCGATGGACTTCGACTCTCTGGCCAAGGCCAGGAGCATGTTGGGATCGGGCGGCGTGGTAGTGATGGACGAAGACACCTGCATGGTGAAGGCCGCCATGCGCATCATGCGGTTCTACGCACACGAAAGCTGCGGGTGGTGCATTCCCTGCCGCGAGGGAACGCTGTGGCTGAAGAAGATCCTAACCCGGGTGCACGACGGCGGCGGGGTGGCGAGCGACATCCCGCTGATTGGCGAGCTGTCGAAGAACATGCTGGGCCGGACGTTCTGCCCGCTGGGAGATGCGGCGGCCATGCCCACCATCGCCTTCGTCGAGAAATTTCGCGATGAATTCGAGGCGCACTTGAATGGGGGGTGCCAATGCCCCTCGTAAAGTTCACCATCGACGGGAAAGCGGTGGAAGCGCCGGCGGGCACGCTGCTCATCGAGGCGGCGCGGCGGGCGGGCATCGAGATCCCGGCGTTCTGCTACTACGAGGGTCTCGCCTTGCAGGCCGCCTGCCGGATGTGTCTGGTGGAGGTCGAGCGCGCGCCCAAGCTGCTGACGGCGTGCACGCTGCCGGTCGCCGAGGGCATGGTGGTGCGCACCGAAACGCCGCAGGTGGCGCAAGCCCGCAAGTCGATGCTCGAATTCCTGCTGACCAACCATCCGCTGGATTGCCCGGTGTGCGACAAGGGCGGCGAGTGCGAGTTGCAGGACATGGTGTTCCGCTACGGCGCGGGCGAGAGCCGGTTCCTGGAGACCAAGCAGCACGTCCAGGAGCGGCAGTGGTCGCCGGTGGTGTTCTACGACAAGCCGCGCTGCATTCTGTGCTTCCGCTGCGTGCGGATTTGCGCGGAGGGCATGGGCGTGGCGGCGCTGGGGGTAGTGAACCGCGGGGCGTCGTCTGAGATCGCGCCGAACGCCGGCGACCACCTCGAGTGCGACGAGTGCGGAATGTGCATCGACATCTGCCCGGTAGGCGCGCTCACCAGCGGAACCTATCGCTACCGCACCCGGCCGTGGGAAATGGAGCACACGGGGACCATCTGCACGCACTGCGCCGATGGGTGCAAAACGACCCTCGGGGTGAAGAACAACCAGATTCAGCGCGGGAACAACCGCGACCGCTCGGGGATCAACGGCGAGTTCCTGTGCATCAAGGGGCGGTACGCGGGCGATTTCACGCACCACCCGGAACGGCTGCTGGCGCCGATGGTGCGCTCCGAGCCGGCATCCTGGACCGAAGCGTTGCGCCATGTCGCGGAGCGGTTCGCTGAGATTCGAGCGCGCGGCGGCAAGTTCGGCGTCGTCGGGTCGAACCACACCACCAACGAAGAGA
>PLEM01000246.1 GCA_003137035.1 Bryobacterales bacterium
GGCAACTGGGGATCCAGGATTCCGAGTTGCTGATCGGGGCGATCGGCCGCCTGGCGCCGCAGAAGGGCTTTGTGCACCTGATTCGCGCCATGCCGCAAGTGCTGGCGGCGGTTCCCAACGCACGCCTGGTGCTGGCCGGCGATGGCCCGCTCGCGAGTGAGCTGAAAGAGGAGGCCGTGGAATGCGGGGTCGCGGAGCGCGTGCAGTTCCTGGGTGCGCCCAAGGGGGCGCCGGCNNTGCGTGCAGTTCCTGGGCTTCCGGCGCGACATTCTGGAGTTATTGGCGGCTTTCGACGTTTTTGCGCTGCCGTCGCTGTGGGAGGGCCTCTCGATTTCCCTGATCGAGGCGCTGGCCGCGGGCAAACCGATCGTGGCCACCGACATCGACGGAAACCGGGAGGTGATCGACCATCTCGAAACCGGATTGCTGGTTCCGCCCGCCGACGCCGGCGCGTTCGCCGCGGCGCTACGGAGGCTGCTTACGGATCGCGCCTTGGCGGAGAGGCTCGCCGCCAGTGCGCGGCTTTCCGCGGAGAGCCGCTTCTCGATGGAGCGCATGGTCGAGCAGAATCTGGCGGTGTACGACCGGGTGGTGGCCAGCAAACGCGCGGGGAGGCGCCGCGCCTCGAGGCCGAGTTACTTGAAATCCGAGCTGTGAGTTGCGGGTAAAACGACAGAGGAGACGCTGATGAGCGACAGTCGGCTTGCCGGGTGCAAGGGCAGGAATCTCGCGCGCTTCTTCCAATTGAGAGGATGGAGCGTGGCCGCGGTGGGCAGAACATGCTGGGTGTCTTCGGGAACCCAGGCGCGCTGGCTCATGAACATCCCGGACCATGTCTTCCCCGCGGCGCAGCCGGAGGCGCTGGCCGCCCTGATGCGCGCGGAGAACATGTTCGCGCTGCGCTACCCGTCGCGCGAAGAGCCGGGACTGCCCGCGGGATTGTACATGTGCCGGGACCGGAACTACTCGATCAAGAACCTGGCGCGCGGCTTCCGAAGCGCCGTGAAGGGAGGCCTGGCGCGGTGCGAAGTGCGCCGCGTCTCGCCCGACGAACTGCTGGTGCAGGGCCTGGCGTGCAATCGGGAAACCATGCAGCGGCAGGAACGGTACAATCCCGAGTTCGGCGATGTGAAGCGCTGGGCGGTATTCGTGGAAGCGGCGTCGCGAGTGCCGGCCATCGAGGTGACGGGGGCATTCGTCGACGGCCAGCTTGCCGCTTACCAACTCGGCTGCCTGGACGACGGGTGCTGGAACATCGTGTACGCGTTCTCGAGGAGCCACCTGCTGGAGCATCATCCAAATCACGCCCTGATGTACTCGACTGTGGAGAGTTCGCTGCGGAGGCCTGAGGTGGAGGCGGTCTGCGCGGGGCCGAAGACCATCCTGGTTCAGGACGGCCTGCATGACTTCAAGACGCGCATGGGATTCGAACTCGAGCCGCACCAGGTGGTGATCCGGTTCCATCCCCTGCTGGAGGGGCTGCTGGTGAGCCCACTGGTGGCCAAGTCGATCGAGATGCTGCGCAAGGCGCGGCCGGAAGCCCTGGTGCTGAAGCGGGCGCAGGCCTTTCTGGGAGCGGCGCGCGCGGCCCGCAGCGGGGTAGCGGCGCCGGAATTGGCGATGGCCGGGAGGAACGGATGAACTGGGTAATCGTGACGGGCGCCTATCCGCCCGATGAAATGGGTTTGGCGGACTACACGGTGCTGGTCTCGGAGGAGCTGGCGGCGCGCGGGGACCGGGTGTGGATCTTCGCCGGCGCGGGGCCGGACACCGGCCGGAGTACGGCTGCCGGAGTCACCCTGCGGCGGTTCCCGGCACATTTCGGCTTGCGGGCGCTGGCGCCGATGAGCCGGGAACTTGGGAGAGTGCCCCAGCCACGGCAGATGCTGCTCCTCTATGTGCCGCAGGCCTTCGGGCCGCGGGCGTGGATGCAGAAACGCAGGTTTCGCGGAGTGCCGCTGGCCCTCTGCCTGTGGCTCCAATCGCTGCGCGAGCGGGTGTGGACCACGTTCTTCGAGGCGGCCGTCGTCCCGGGGCCCAATCCTTCGCGCTCGACGCGAGTGCTGGCGGCAGCCACGCGCTGGATGCTCAATCTGACGCTGCGCAAATCGAGCCGGGTTATGGTGGCCACGCCCGCCCTGGCCGAGGTCATCCGGGAAGTGACGGGAGCAGAACCGGCGACGGAATGGCTGCCGGTCCCGAGCACCTTGCCGGTTCGAATCGAGCCAGCCCGCGTGGCCGAGCTACGCCGGCGGCTGCTGGGCGAGGATGGCGAGACGCTGCTCGGGCATTTCAGCTCGTACCGGCCGGCCATGGCCGATTTGCTGTATCCGATGGTCGAGTCTCTCTTGCGGGATCAGGCGAAGCGGCGGCTGATCCTGATCGGGCAGGGCAGCGAGGATTTCGCCGCGAAGTGCCGTGCCGCCTGGCCGGAGTTGGCGTCACAACTCCTGGCTACGGGCAACCTGCCGGCCCAGCAGGCCGCAGAGCATCTGTCGGCGTGCGACGTAGTGGTGGAACCCTATCTGGACGGAGTGACCACGCAGCGCACCTCGACCATGGGGCCTCTGGCGCTGGGCTGCCTGATCGTGACCAACGATGGCCCGTGGACGGAGTCGGTGTGGCGGGAGTCTGGAGCAGTCGCGCTGGCGGCCAAGCCCGACGCGGGGCTGCTTGTCGCGAAGGTGGAAGAGGTCCTGCGCACGCGACCGGCGCTGGGAGAGCGGGCCGCGCAACTCTACGCCCAGCGATTCTCTCTCGGCTGCCTCGTGGACGCCATAACCAGCCCCCGCGAGCGCCCTGTCATTGCCGGGGACCGGCGACGGGAACCGGCAGCGGCTTGAGGCGCTGGGGCCTCGCCGTGCCATTCAGGGCGGCTCCCAACTGCTGGCGGACGCCTTCGAGCACGTTCGGGTCGCGGGTCCAGTTGCGCCAACTGGATCCGGCTTGCGCGGCAACCTGCAAAGCCCACGCGCCCGCGCCGGCGCGCTTGAGCAGCTCCACGTATTCGTAGTCCTGAACACCGTCCCGGAGCCACTTGAGCCGCATCGAAGGGGCCACGCCCCGGATGCCCACCGTCGCGCCCGGATAGACCAGCATCCCCTCGCCCGGATATTGCGTGTAGCCCGTGACGTTCACTGCGTTCCAGGGGTTCTGCGGCCACAGATCCACCCGCCAATACAGCAGCCCGGTCAACCCCAGGCTCTCACTGATGAAGCCGGGTTGTATCCGGAAGTCAATGGGATCGAAGTCGATCTCCCACTTGGGAGAATAGGAATCCTGCACCAGCGCGTTATAGGACCACGCTTCGTCGCCCTTGGCCTGCGCCGCGAGCACGTTGGCGACACTATGGTCGTAGGTCACCGGCAGCATCGCCCAGACGTCCACCGCCGATCGCCCGGTCCCGGAGCCGTCGTCCATCAGGGCCGGAGCCGGCGCCATGGTCACAAGATTCTTGATGCCGGCGGCATGCAGGTTGCGCGCCCATTGCTGCAACTGGCTGGTGAGCGAGGAGCAAGCACCGATCTCGTCGGCCGTGTAGTTGTAAAGGAACAAGCCCGGCGCTTGAGCGGCTTGCGCGCTCATCAGAGCAGCGGGTGATGGCGCCGGGGCCATCGTGCAGTGAGTGATGTCGGCTCCGCTCCAGAAACCAAGATCCGTCGAGGTCAGCCCAAACGCGTCGATCAGGGCAAGCTGCAGTCCCGGCGGCGCCTTGAGAGGATTCAATTTGTTGCGAAGCAGTTCCTTGATGACTGGGGTGTTGGGCGTGGTCCAGACCAGGAAGCTGGACTTCAAGGAGGGCTTCACCGGCAGCGTGAAGTTCCACACATTGAGCAGGATCTGCCCCGAGGAACGGCCCTGATCGCAGATCACTGTGTAGGCGCCCTGGTACTGGCCCCACCCAGCATCGAGTGGAACATAGACGTCCACCCAAAGGACCTGGTTCTGGCCGGGACTCACGCTGAACGGCACCGCGACCAGGGGCGCGCCGCTCAAAGGCTGGCCGGTATCCGGATCCAGGAAGGGAATCAATCCGTCCGGATAGAAGCCTGGGCCGGCGGGACGATTGGCTCCTCCCCAGTCCGGACTGCCTTTGGTCACCTGAACGTACTGTTCCCGGTACAGCGTGATATTGGAGCTCGGTATAACCTGGTTCTCATCTCCGGTCAGATCCGTTACCGAAACGTTTACGTTGGTTAATTGGCTGGCCGCCGGTGCCTGGATTGCGATCTGAAACGATTGGTACTCTCCACGGGCCGCATGCAACGCGGCATCCAGATTCGCGCCCGGCTGAGTTGCGGGCAAGACCCGCACCAGGCTCGGAACAACCCAAACGCTCAGGCCATCGCCGACGGTCGTTGGACCAAGCGCGAGAAACCCTGCGACGATCACAACTGTGAGAACTGCTCTCGAGAGAACGGCACGCATCCTGTCGCCCCCCCTTGTATCTATTGTATCTCGGGAAGGCCCCAGGATGCGTGCCGAATTTGTAACAACGCGGACCGGTGGAGGTGCTAACGCCCCGGCCGGTCCACCATGACTCAATTGGCCGGAACGGTCCAGGAGCCCATCTGCACAAAGTTGCCAATCACGCCGGTCAGATCTTGCGCGCGGAGATAGGTGTTCTTCTGGCCGGCGAATGCGGTCTTGAAGGTCACAGTCAGCTTCAGGGTCACGTTGGTTCCCGAGGCCACATAGGTGGCCGTGCCGGCCTGCAGGGAGCACTGGGAGTTCTGGAGCGTCCCGGACGATCCCAAGGTCGCGTAGCTCCAGGACGACGTATCGTCGCTAGCCAGCGAGAGGGAGTTGTCGGAGGGGCTGTAGTTCAACCAGCATCCGGACTGCCCGCTGGCGGCGGTGTTGAATAGCACGTTGGCATGGGCCAGGCCTTTCGGGACCGAATAGGCGAAGGCGAACGTCTGGACGAGTCCGGAGCCCGAGGCTGGCGTGACGGACACCGGAGTAGGAGACGGATCGATCGGCCCTGGCTGTTGAGTGGTGAACGACCAGGTGGCGGACGACGTGGAGCCGGCCGAGTTCTTGGCGACCACGCGCCAGTAGTAGATCGTGTTGGCGCTGAGCGTCCCCGGGCTGTAACTCGTGCCCGTGGTGTTGCCAGCCAGGGCAGGAGA
>PLEM01000325.1:0-14566 GCA_003137035.1 Bryobacterales bacterium
GAACGACGTGCCGGACTTCCGCCGCATCGCGGATATCGCGCACCGGCACGGCCTGCCCGTCATTGTCGACAACACGGTCCTGACTCCGGCGCTTTTCCGGCCGTTCGAACATGGCATCGACATCGCCGTCTACTCGACCACCAAGTTCCTGGGCGGGCACGGGGTGCACGTCGGCGGCGCCATCGTGGACAGCGGCCGGTTCGATTGGGCGGCCAGCCCGAGCAAGTGGCCGGAGTTCACAGCGCCCGACGACGCCTACCACGGCGTGGTCTTCACCGAGGCGCTCAAGCCGCTCGGCAACCTCGCCTACATCGTGCACATCCGCACGCACTGGCTGCGCGACACCGGCGGGTCCATGAGCCCGTTCGCCGCGTTCCTGTTCCTGCTGGGCATCGAGACCTTGCACCTGCGGCTGGAGCGTCACGTTCAAAACGCCCAGGCGCTGGCCGAGTGGCTCGAAAAGCACCCGGCGGTCCAGTGGGTGAATTACCCGGGACTGCCCAACCATCCTCACCACAAGCTGGCGAAGAAGTACCTGCCGCGAGGGGCCGGCGCGATTCTCGGGTTCGGCGTCCGGGGCGGCAAGCAGGCCGGCATCAAGTTCATCAACAGCGTGAAGCTGGCCAGCCACCTCGCCAACGTCGGCGACGCCAAGACGCTGGTGATCCACCCGGCCTCGACCACCCACTCGCAGCTCAGCGAGGCGGACCAGGCCTCCACCGGCGTTACGCCCGAGTACGTCCGGGTATCGGTCGGGATCGAAGACCTCGCGGACATTGTGGCGGACTTCGACCAGGCGCTGGCTGCCTCGCAATCGTAGGTGAGAGGGGCGACCGAGCACTCGGTAGGATAGGGCTCCAGCCCTGTCCCAGGTGCTCCCCCCACGCCAAAACGCCGACTGCCCCGGGGCCGCAACCAGGATGCTGGTCCACCAATAGTAAGGGCGCCACACAGGGCGCCCATGGAGGACATCGCTTTGATTTGGTAGTGCATCCGAGACGGGATTCTTCTCGGCTCTTTTTGGGGGGGTCTGTGATACTCTGATTACGCCTCATGGATGCCGGAATGGCAACCCGCGGATGGTTGTGCGTACTTGGGGCCTTGGCTCTGCCGATGGCGATGGCGATGGCGCAGCCGGCCGGGAACGGAGGAGACAGAATGCAGGCCCCACAGACGCTGGTGGACAAGGCCAAGATCGCGGCGGAGGCGCAGAACGCCTTCGGTCTGAAACTGCTGGCGCACGTGGCCACGGAACGGCGGCACGAGAATGTGTTCGTGTCGCCAACCAGCGTCTTTCTGGCCCTCGCCATGCTGGAGAACGGCGCGGCCGGCAACACACGCACCGCCATTCGTCGAACTTTGGAATTGCCTGCCGGAGTGAGCGAAGACGCGATGCACGAATCGGCCGCGGCGATGTCGAAAACGCTGCGGTCGCACGAAGGCATCGAGCTTTCCATCGCCAACGCTTTGTGGTCGGACCCCAGCATGCCGCTAGCAGCCCCTTTCATCCAGCGATGCCGGGACCTGTATGAAGCCGAAGCGATCGCCCTCGAGTTCCGGAAGCCCGGTGCGGCCGACGTGATCAACAATTGGGTCAAGCGGAAGACGCGCCAGAAGATCTCGTATATTGTCTCGCAGCGGGTCGTCGAGGCGGCCAAGGCGATCCTTACCAATGCGGTGTACTTTCAGGGCAGGTGGGCCCACCAGTTCTCCAAGCAGGCCACCGAGAACGGGGCCTTTCACCTGGTGAACGGCGCGCGGAAGCAGGTTCCCTTCATGCGGCAGTGGGGGCTCGACAATGCTTACCGGAGCGGCGACGGCTTTGAGGCGGCGGTCTTGCCCTACGAGCGCTCGGGGATGGCGCTATGCGCCATCCTGCCCGCCCCGGGGAGGAGCCCGGAAGAGGCGCTGGCGAAGGTCTTGATCGAGAAGCTGATTCACGGCCACCAGCCGTTTCGCCTGGAGTTACACCTGCCGAGGTTCACACTCGATTCCAGCGACAGCCTCAAGGAATCGCTCGGGCAAATGGGCATGGGGATCGCCTTCCAGTTTCCCGGAGCGGAGTTTGCCCCGCTGGGCTCGCCGCTGTTCTTTGTCGGCGATGTGCTGCACAAAACGCGGCTGGAGATCGACGAAGAGGGCACGGTGGCCGCCGCCGTCACGGCGATCGTAGCGCCAGCGGGCGCGGCGCCAGGAAGGGTGGAGCTGAAAACGCTGGTCTTCGACCGGCCGTTTGCCTTGCTGCTGTGCGACACGACCACCGGAGTGATCCTGTTTGCCGGCGTCGTATACGAGCCGTAGCGCCATTGCGGCGTGCGCCGCACTGCCGCGCGGTTAGCGCAGCCCCATGTGCGTTTCGGCGTGCACCGCGCGCACGGCCTTCTCGAGGCCGTCCCTGCGCACCACGATCGAGATGGTCAGCTCGTTCGACCCCTGCGCTATGGCGATGATGTTGACGTTCTCCCGCGAGATCGCGGTGAAGATCCGCCCGGCCAGGCCCGGCGTCCCGCGCATTCCCTCGCCCACCACCGCCAGCAGCCCCACTTCCTCATCCACCTCGATGGGCCGCAGGTAGCCGTGCTCGAGTTCCAGCGCCAGGCTCCCCTCCAGGCTCTCCATCGCCGCCGCCAGCTCGCTCTCCCGCACCAGGAAGCAGAAGCTCTGCCGATAGGAGGAGCTCGACATCGCCAGCACCTCGACGTTGGCCCTTCCAAGCCCGTCCAGCGCCCGGCCCATCACCTGCGCCCCGTTCAGCACGGAGTTCGCCGGCTCGATCGAGACCAGCGCCACGCTGGCCATCGAGGTTACCGCCCGCGCTCCCTCCGACGCCGCGATCCGCGGCACGATCTTCGTGCCTGGCTTCTCCGGCGCGAAACTGTTCTTGCTCCACACCGGAATCTGCTTCTCGATGAGCGGCGCCAGCGTCCGCGGGTGCAGCACCTTCGCCCCGTTGTAAGCCAGCTCCGCCGCCTCCCGATACGTCACCTCGTCCAGCACCGCGCAATCTGGCACCAGCCGCGGATCGGCCGTCATGATCCCGTCCACATCGGTCCAGATCCAAAGCTCGCTGGCGTCCAGCACCGCCGCCAGGATTGACGCCGAGAAGTCCGATCCGCCCCGCCCCAGCGTGGTCGGCCGCCCATCCGCCGTGGCCCCGTTGAACCCGGTCACCACCGGCAGCACGCCCGCCTCGAGCATCGGCAGCAGCAGCGCTCGGGCCTTCTCGCGGGTCGGCTCCATCAGCGGCGTCGCGTTTCCGAAGACCGCATCGGTGACGATCGCCTGCGCCGCGTTCACCACCTCCGCCGGCGTTCCCTGGCTGTTCAGCCACGCCACCAGAAGCAGCGTCGACAGCCGTTCGCCGATCGCCACCGCTTCGTCCCGAGACCGCGGCGGCGCCTCGCCCAGCAGACAAATCCCGCTGGCGATCCGCTCGAACTCAGACAGCAGGCCGGCAATTCCTTCGAGCGTGGGCGCCCGCTCCGGTTCCGGCAGCAGTTCGCAACACGTCTCGACGTGCCGCTTCCGCAGTTTCTCGATATCCGATTCGACTCCCGCCTTGTCGCCCGCCTCGGCCCGCCGCAGGGCTTCCAGAAGCAGGTCCGTCACCTTCGACATCGCCGAGACCACGATCGCCACAGGCCGACGCCGTTGCTGTTCCGCCGTGATCGCCGCGGCCGCCCGGATCCGTTCCGCCGAGCCCACGCTCGTCCCGCCGAACTTCATCACCAACAAGTTGTTCATAAGCGTTGCCGCACGATCTCCAGGATAACCCGCTCGACCTCGTCCGGGCCCATCGCCGTGGTGTCCACGTAGACTGCATCGGGCGCGCGCACGAGCGGCGAATCCGCCCGCGTCGAATCCCGCCGGTCGCGCTCCCGGATCTCGCGTTCCACTTCACCTGCATCGAGCGTTTGCCCCTTTCCCTCCATCTCGAGCACCCGCCGCGCCGCCCGCACCGCCGGCTCGGCGTCCAGGTAGATCTTCACCTCGGCGTCCGGAAACACGACGGAGCCGATATCGCGCCCCTCCATCACCACGCTCGCGACCGCTCCCATCTGCCGCTGTTGCTCCACCAGCGCCCGCCGCACCCCCGAGAACACCGACACCTTCGACGCCGCCGGCGAAATCTCCGGCGCCCGGATCGCCGCGCTCACATCCTCGCCGTCGAGCAGCACCCGCGAGCCGCCCGGCTCGAATTCGATCCGCGCCCCACGCGCCAACTCCTCGAGCCCCGCGGCATCGGAGAGGCCGGTCCCGCCGCGCATCGCCTTCAGCGCCACCGCCCGGTACATCGCCCCGCTGTCGATGTAAACGAACCCCAGCTTCCCGGCCACGCGCCGCGCGATGGTGCTTTTGCCCGCCCCCGCCGGCCCGTCGATCGCCACCACCACCCGGTTCGTCATCTCTATCTCCATCCTTGCACCACGCCCATGCGGCGTGAGCCGAACGGCCGCACGGCTAGTGCTTTATTGTATGATGGTCGCGAAGCATGAAGCCCGCGGTCCTGGTCACCAAGCGCATTTTCCCTGAAGCGGTCGAGCTTCTCCGGCGGCACGCCGAGGTGGATTACGTCGATTCCGACGACGGCCTCTCCCCCGAGGAACTCGAAGCCCGCAGCCGCGGCAAGCAGGGCATCGTCAGCCAGCTCACGGACAAGTTCACGGCCGAGCGCATCGAGCGACTCGAGGGCGTGCGCGTCATCGCCAACGTCGCCGTGGGCTTCGACAACGTGGACCTGGCCGCCGCCACCCGCCAGGGCATCCTGGTCACCAACACGCCCGACGTTCTCACCGACACCACCGCGGATCTCACTTTCGCCCTGCTGCTCGCCGCCGCCCGCCGCATCGTCGAAGCCCACCGCTTCGTGCACTCCGGCAAGTGGCGCCGCTGGACCATCGACCTGCTGGCCGGCCGCGACGTCCACCACAAGACGCTAGGCATCTTCGGAATGGGCCGCATAGGCCAGGCTGTCGCCCGCCGCGCCGCGGGTTTCTCGATGCGCGTCCTCTACCACGACGCCCGCCGCGCCCCGGAAGCCCTCGAGCGCGAACTCTCCCTCGAATTCACCGACAAGCTGGGGCTGCTCCGCGAGTCCGACTTCGTCACCCTCCACGTCCCGCTCAACGATTCCACCCGCAAGCTCATCGGCGCCGCCGAGTTGCGCGAAATGAAGCCCTCCGCCATCCTGGTCAACACCTCCCGAGGTCCGGTCATCGACGAAGCCGCTCTCGCTCAAGCCCTCGCCGACCGCGTCATCGCCGCCGCCGGCCTGGACGTCTTCGAAAGCGAGCCGCACGTCCACCCGCTCCTGCTGGAACTGGAAAACGTGGTCCTCGCCCCCCACATCGGCAGCGCCTCCATCGACACCCGCCGCAAAATGTCCCTGCTCGCCGCCGAGAACGCCCTCGCCGCCCTGGCCGGCCGCCGCCCCCCGAACCTGCTGAACCCGGAAGCGATCAGCCAGTGAGCGCCACGAAGTCGGGCACGGTCGCGCTCAAGATATCGAGAAGTTGACGCAAGCTGCGCCCGCGGTCGCCGGCCTGTTGCTCCAGTTTCGTCATTACCAGCGTTTGTTCCTGACGATGGCCGCCGCCACGTGGCGATCCTTTTAATCGTTCGTCATCCGGGGAATCAGCGATTCGTAACCACTGATCCATGCCTCGCTGAAGTGGGCGCGCAACTCAGCTTCGAAATGAGCGGTCAAGCAGCCGCGGCGGTTCCGCGAGGCGTAGGAGCGCATCGCACTGGGAGAAGTTGGCGAGGACGCTTGCGTCCAGGACGACCAGCGGTGCGCCCATCAGTCCCGGCCGGGAACCAGCACGCGCTCGTACAGGCCAGCCCGATCGACCGCTTCGCCGATTCTCCTGAGCGCATCGAGCCGCCGTTGGCCTCGCTGACGCTCGTCGAGGAACTGCCTGACCGCCTGTTCGATCAGTTGATCGGGGCTCTGATAGCGGCCGCTGGCGAGTTCTTGGTCGACCTGCTTTCTCAGATCTGCCGGCAGCGTGACGTCCATGGCTGTTTCCTCACTTCATTTTACCTTTGTTGATCGATGGGGCGGCGGCATACCGAGGGTAACGGTCAGGGATCTGGTCCCCCAACGCGCCCTCGCGGCCGCCGCCCCCCGAACCTGCTGAATCCGGAAGCGATCAGCCTGTAGGTTGTCCGGTGCAACGCCGCGCTAGCCGTGATCCGGCGGATTGCAACCTGTAACGATACAGGTTACACTCTGATCCTCGGCCGTCTGAACGCGTCAACCAGCGCGCGCGACATGAACTTGCCCGGCCTGGATCTCCACCAACTCCCTGGCCCCGGAAAGGGAGTGTGGGCCGTCAAGGTGAGCGGCAACTGGCGCGTCACGTTCACTTGCGCCGGCAAGGACGTGGACCGTGTGGACTACCAGGGCTACCACTGATGTGGCCAAACCGCCGCATCCGGGTGAGGTGCTCAAGGCGCTGTGCCTGGATCCCCTGAGCCTGACCGTCACGCAAGCCGCGCGATCGCTCGGCGTGAGTCGCAAGACGCTGCCCAGCATCCTGAACGGGCGCGCTGGCATCAGCCCCGAGATGGCCGTCCGTCTCTCAATCGCCTTCGACACCAGCGCTGAAAGCTGGCTCAACCAGCAGCTTCAGTACGACCTCTGGCGCGCGGAAAGAACCCGGAAGCGGCTCCACGCGGCGAGATTGTCCGCCGCCTGATCCAGTAACCGCAGGCCACCCCGTCGACGTCCCCGCGGCGGGATTGCGCTGGTCCCGCTCTGGGTGCCCTGCCCATTCGGTCCGGATCACTCGCCGCTGGGCGACTTCACGCGGGAAAGCCAGGTGGCGGGGTCACTTCCACGACATTTCGTCCAAATGGCTCCGCTAGTCTCCGGTAACGCCGTTTTTCGTCCACAGCCGCCGTTCGCCACCTCGCGCCTCACGGCAGGCATCGGGGGTCAGCGAATTCTCATTGCCTCGGTAGTTAAAAACGGTACGATAATGGTCTTTGAGGATTGGCGGTGCCGAATGGCATCGCAGAGCCGATCTTTCCCGTCCTGTCGGCCAGAAATCCGCAAATCACTATGCCTAAACGCACCGCTTCTCCTTGCTGTAGTGGTCGGCCGCAGACGTGGCCGAAGGTCAGGAGGCCTTCACGACCTTGGCTGTCATGCCTGGGAATGACGTTTTCGTTCTTGACCGTCGTTTTCGCTCAAACCGCACAAACCATCACCATAACCGCCGTCACGAACAGTGCGGATTTCCAGCCCGGCTTTCCCCAGAAAGGCAGCCTTGCTTCCGTCTTCACGACCGGCCTTCAGGGTGCGCCGGGGATCTACAACGCTCATCCTGAGTATTACCCTCTGGAGAACGTGCTGAATGGCGTCGAGGTTTGGATCAACTTTCTCCGGGCGCCAATTCTCAGCCTCGCCTTTCTGAACGGCTACCAACAGATCAATGTGCAGGTGCCCTGGGAGGGCGAGCGTGAGCCTCTCTACGTGGAAGTGTTTCAGAACGGCGTCAGGGCGCACGCCGAGTCCGGTCAGGCGGCCGAATGGAGCGTGTTCTTCGAGGATGCGAACGGATACGTTGTCGCTCAGCACGTGTCGGATTACTCAGCCGTAACGCCACAAAACCCGGCCCATGCCGGCGAGTACATCGCTGCGTATGGGATCAATCTGGCGCCGGTATTCCCTACGCAGGTAACTGGCGTACCCGCTCCGGCGCAACCGCTCGCGATCTCCTTTCCTCCGCTTTCGATGTCGGAGGGACTCTGTGGAATGCACGACGATGTCGGCGTCGGACCGGCGACGGCGGGTACGTCATACGTCGGACTCACGCCCGGAACTATCGGTGTGTACCAGATCAACTTTCAGATTCCGAAGGATACCGGAGTCGGTGACGTGCCCTTGGTCTTCATCCGGATTTTGAACCTCAAGAACCTGCATGCAGAATGCCCGGGTGGGGATACGCCGAAATCCAGCAGACCCGTCAAATTGCCAATCCAATGAGCCGGAGGGAGCTGCATAACGCACTCTATTCCCCGAGCGGTGCGGAGGTTCCCGAGAAGAGGCGTTGCCGGAAGGTGGCCGCCCCGCAACTTGGCCGTATCACGCCCCAACGCTGCCTTGTACCTGTGCCGATCGTGGGCGACGACGATACAGCCGCGTGCAACGCGAGGGCGCTCGCTGGTCCTGAGTTCCAACCCAACTCATCACGGAAGGCGCTGGCGCCATTTGTCCGGATCGCGAGACGTGTGAAATACGGCGTAGATCGCGACCGTTGTCTCCGACTGCTCGTAGAATACGGCGTATGGAAAGCGACGTATCAGGGAGCGACGGTAGCCCTCGTGAACGACAGGGTACATCTCGGGTCGGCGGCGGATGCTCTCCAGACACGCATCGACCGAACTCAGGAACTCCTCACCCAGCCCGGCTCTGCGGTCTTCATACCAGACGTAAGCCCCTGCAATGTCCAACTCAGCTTCNNTTCAGTAGATTCGCTTTCCTGCGTGCCAGTTCCTGCTTTTGCCAGTCGTGGACTGGCACCGCCTCCGATGCGGCCGCAAGGTCGTCCCACAGATCTTCGACAAGTTGGAGCTTCTCGGACGGGCTCAGATCGAAGATCGACGCTGAATTCATTCGGGTCTCCACTGCCAATTCTCTCAAATTGACTGGCCAGTTGGGCGTCTCACGCCCGGCGTGCCACTCAAACTCCCCCACCACCGCTCATCCCCCACCCTCGCGCCACGCTACACTCGAATCGGAGGTGAATGTGCCCCACCATGCTCTCCGTCCCCCCACCGAGATTCTGACCCGCGGCTTTGACCCGACCCTCTCGGTCGGCTCCGCGCGCCCCGCGGTGTTCCGCAGCTCCACCTATGTGTTCTCCACCCCCGAAGCGGCCGAGCGCGCCTTCGACATCGCCACGGGCCGCGCCCAGCCCGCCGAGGGCGAGAATGTCGAGCTCATTTACTCCCGCATCAACCATCCCAACGCCGAGATCCTCGAGGCTCAAGTCGCCCCACTCGAGGCCGGCGCCAACTCCGCCGCGGTTTTCAACTCCGGAATGGCCGCCATCATGACCGCCTTCCTCACTTTCCTGCGCCCCGGCAGCACCGTCGTCTACACCGTCCCCCTCTACGGCGGCACCATGGGCCTCCTCCGCGACTTCCTACAGCCCTGGGGCATCACGGTATGCGGCGTTCCCGCGGGTCACATGACCGCGCTCGAAGACGCCATCCACGCCGCCACCAACCTGCGCATCGTCTTCATCGAGACGCCCGCCAACCCCACCATGACCATGACCGACATCCGGCGCGCCGCCGACGCCGCCGCACGCCATCCCGACCACCCGCTAGTCATGGTCGACAACACCTTCCTCGGCCCCGCCTTCCAGCACCCCCTCCTGTTCGGAGCCGACCTGGTCCTCTACTCCGCCACCAAGTATTTATCCGGCTTCAGCGACCTGCTGGCCGGCATCGCGCTGGCCCGCGACCCCGCGCTCATCGCCCAGATGCGCGGGCGCCGCATCGGCTTCGGCAACATCCTCCAGCCCGACGAGTGCTGGATGCTCGACGGCCGCCTCCCCACCGTCGCTCTGCGCATGAACCGGCAGAGCAAGAACGCGCAGCGCATCGCCGAAAGCCTGGTCAGCCATCCGCGCGTCCGGCGCATGCACTATCCCACGCTGTTCGACGACGCAGAGCAGATTCGCATCCGCCTGGCCCAGTGCGATTTCCCCGGCGCCCTCTTCTCGATGGAGCTGGGCAGCCGCGACGCCGCCTTCGCCTTCCTCCGCGCGGTCAAGATCGCGCACAACGCCGTCTCTCTCGGCGGCGTCGAGACGCTGGTCTGCCACCCCAAGACCACCACGCACTCCGGCTTGACACCGGAGGAAACCAAACTCTCCGGCATCACCGACGGACAGGTCCGCGTCTCGGTGGGCATCGAGGACTGGCGCGACCTGCTCTCCGATTTCGAGCAGGCCCTCGACTCAATTGCCTGACTTCGGCGGCGAGCCGCCCGTGATCAGCCTCGCCCCGCGGCTGAAGCTGAAGTATTGGAATCCCCACTGGATGAACACCAGAACCCGGCTCCGGAACGACACCAGGTACATCAGGTGGACGAACAGCCAGACCAGCCACGCCACGTATCCCCAGAGGTGAACGCCGAACAGGTTCGCGACCGCGGCCGCGCGCCCGATCACCGCGATGTCCCCTTGATCGGAATACCGGAAGGGCGGCGGTTCCTTCCCTCCGGTCAACCGCCGTGCGATCGCTTTCGCCGCATACGCGCCTTGCTGCATCGCCACCTGCGCCACGCCCGGCAGTGGCCTTCCATCCGGTCGAAAGGCCAGCGCCAGGTCGCCCACCACGCGGATATCCGGGTACCCGGGAATCGTAAGATCGGGGTTCACTTTGATTCGCCCGGCCCGATCGGTTTCCGCCGCGGTCCGCTCGGCGAGTTTCCGGCCCAGCTCGGAAGCGCCCACGCCGCCCGCCCACAGCACCGTCTTGGCCGCCAGCCGCTCGCTCCCGTCGCGCGTCCGGAAGGTCACTCCCTCGGCGTCGATGGCCATCACCTGCACACCGCTCCGCACCCGCACCCCCAGACGGATGAGCGAGCGTTCCGCCTTCTTCGACAGATCCTCCGGAAAGCCCGGCAGAACCCGCGGCGCGCCGTCCAGAATGAGGATCTGCGCCTCCTCCGGCCGGATCACCCGGAAGTCGTTCCGCAGCGTGTGCCGCGCAATCTCGCTCAGCGCCCCGGCCAGTTCGACGCCGGTTGCGCCGCCTCCCACGATCACGAATCGCAGCCAGGCGCGGCGCTCTTCCGCATCCGTCATGCGCTCGGCCGCCTCGAAGGCGTACAGGATTCTGTGCCGGATCGCCGTGGCTTCCTCGACGCTCTTCAGGCTCGGCGCCCATTCTCTCCACTCCTCGTGCCCGAAGTAGTGGCTTTCGGAGCCCGTCGCGACGATCAGCGAGTCGTACTCGAAGCTCCCGCCGTCGCGCAGCGTAACCCGCCTGGCCCCCGGGTCGATGTCCACGGCCTCGCCCAGCAGGACCCGCGTGTTCTTCTGCCGGCTCAGGACGCCCCGCAGCGGAGCCGCGATCTCGCCCGGCGACAGCGAGCCGGTGGCGACCTGGTACAGCAGCGGTTGAAACAAGTGGAAATTTCTGCGGTCGATCAGCGTGACATCCATTGGAGCCCGCCTGAGCGCCCGCGTGGCATGGAGCCCGCCGAATCCGCCCCCCAGGATCAGCACCCGGTGTCCGGTCTTCATGACATCTCGAGAATCACTTTGCCGGCGTTGCCGCTGAGCATTACCTCGAACGCCCGCTGGTACTCGCTGAACGGGAAGCGGTGGGTCACGATCGCGCTGATGTCCAGCCCCGATTGCAGCATCACCGTCATCTTGTACCAGGTCTCGTACATCTCGCGCCCGTAAATGCCCTTGATGGTGAGCATGTTGAAGATCACGGTATTCCAGTCGATGGAGCTCTCACCCCCCGGCGGGATGCCGAGCATGGCGATTCTCGCGCCGTGGCACATGTTGACGAGCATTTCGCGGAAGGCCGACGGGTTGCCCGACATCTCCAGGCCGACGTCGAAGCCCTCCAGCATGCCCAGCTCCTTCTGCACATCGGCGATGCGCTCGGTGCGCACGTCCAGCGCGCGCGTCACGCCGAACTTGCGCGCCAGCTCCAGCCGGTAGGGGTTCACGTCGGTGATCACCACGAAGCGCGCCCCGGCGTGGCGTACCACCGCCGCCGCCAGAATGCCGATCGGCCCCGCGCCGGTGATGAGCACGTCTTCGCCGAGCACCGGGAAGGTCAGCGCGGTGTGCACGGCGTTGCCGAACGGATCGAAGATCGCCGCGATCTCCAGAGGGATGTTCTTCGCGTGGTGCCAGATGTTGGTCATGGGCAACGCCAGGTACTCGGCGTAGCAGCCCGGGCGGTTCACGCCGATCCCTTTGGTCCGCGCGCACAAGTGCCGCCGCCCCGCCAGGCAGTTCCGGCAGCGCCCGCACACCACGTGCCCTTCCCCGCTCACGATGTCGCCGGGGAAGAAGTCGGCCACGTTCGAGCCAACCGCGGCGATCTCCCCGACGAATTCGTGCCCCACCACCATGGGGACGGGAATGGTCTTGCGCGCCCACTCGTCCCAGTTCCAGATGTGCAGGTCGGTGCCGCAGATGGAGGCGCGCTTCACCTTGATCAGCACGTCGTTGATGCCGATCTCCGGCGCCGGCACGTCTTCGAGCCACAACCCGGGCTCGGCCCTGCTTTTCACCAGCGCTTTCATCGCCTCAGTGGCCCAGTTTCCGCCGCTGGAGATCGATCGCTTCCTGAGCTTCCTGGATTCGCTTCAGGATCTTCTTGCCGTCCACCGAAAACAGGACGCCGCAGGTTGGACACCGGATGCGCGGCGACATCCCGATGGTGGCGATAGTCTGCTCGCTCTTCACCCCGCACGAAGGGCAGGGAAGATTCACAGTCGCTTCAGGGTCAAGTTTGAAGGCCATGCCCCGGAGCCTACCGGAACCGCGCCCCCCCTGTCAAACGCCGCGTCCGCGCTACACCCGACCGGTGGGACCGCTCCCTCGCGGTCCGCACAGGCGTTGCGCAACCCCTTGCTATGGTGGAGTGGTGCGCAACAGACTCCTGGTATTGATCCTGAGCGCGACGCTGGCCGGCGCCGCCGAGCCGAATTGGAAACGCCTCCTGGATCGGGAAGACTGGTTCGGTTTGCGCGATGCCGCTTCCGCCCACGCTGCGCCCGACCTTTACGCGGGCGCCCTGGCCGCCGTCTTCCATCGAGAGACAGACGCGATCCGAATCCTCCGAGCGGTTGTCGCCCGGTCCCCGATGTCGCGTGATGCGGATACTGCTCGCACGTTGCTGGTCGACATCCACTACCGCAGCGGCCGCTATCGTTCCGCCCTCGCCGAACTGAAGCCTCTGCTCGACCGTCACCCCACGCGGCGCGACCTGCTCGAAGCCCTGCCGCTCTTCACTGCCCTGTCTCTCCAGGGCGACATGGAGGTGGTCAGCCGCGCGCCCGCCCGCGTCCCCTGGCGCGTTGTCGACGGCAACCTGTTCCTTCCCGTGGTGGTGAACGGCGTCAGCGGAGAGTATCTGCTGGACACGGGCGCCAACATCTCCGTGCTCGGCGTCTCGGAAGCCCGGCGGCTGGGTCTCCAAGTGCAAGGCGCCGGGGCAACCACCAAGGACTATACCGGAAGCGATGTCGCGTTCCAAGCCGCGGTCGCACCGGAGTTGCACCTCGGCCCGATCGTTCTCCACAACGTGCCGTTCGCCGTAGTCCCGGACAAACAGCAGCCCTTTGTCGATCTGCCGCAGGGCCAGCGCGGGATCCTTGGGATCCCCATCCTGCTCGCCGCCGGGACCTGGCGCTGGTCCAGCGATGGAAACCTGGAGGCGGGGTTCGCCCCGGCGGATTATGTGAAAGGCCGCGAGAACCTGGCCTTCTCCGGCGCCAACCCAGTCCTACTAGCCGAATTCGAAAAGACGCCTCTGACCTTTCATCTCGACACCGGGGCTACATCCACCGATCTCTGGCCGCCGTTTGCCCGGCGCTACCACGCGCGGCTCTCCCGCCCCGGTAAAGCCAGGATCGGTGGCGTGGGTGGAAGCAAGGACATTCCGAGCGCCAGGCTGGACACCTTCGACCTCCTGATCGCCGGCCGCCCGATTCAACTCCAAAATGTCAAAGTCCTGCTCAAGCCCGTAGCCGGCCACCCCCGGCATTACGGCAACCTCGGGCTCGACCTCTTCGAGAAGGCCCAGCGCGTCACGCTCGACTTCGAAGCCATGCGCCTCACAGTCGAAAACCAGGAAAACCAGTGACAGTACACTCAATCACCGATTTCCGGCCGGGGGTTCCGGATCTCCCTCCGTGCTACACTCGAAGCGGAACGTTGGGAAAGGCAGCGCATGGCCCGCGCCGGCCGCTTCCTGGGCTGGCGATGGGTGACGAGGTTGAGGGTTCCCGCCTTGCGTGAGGCGGGCCAACCGGGGCGGAGCGGGCAGTACCGTCCTGGGAAAATCGATAGATCAGCGGATACCCTCCGGGTGCTCCACCACCCGCTTCTTTCCCTCCGACGAACGCTGCGGGGAACACCGTTCGGGCAACCGGACGGACAAAGCCGCGGCGAGTGGGGTCGACAACATCAAAGGAGGGATTCCCATGTGCGGAATCGTAGGTTACGTCGGCCCTCAGGACGCCACACCCATCATCCTGAACGGGCTGAAGCGGCTCGAATACCGCGGCTATGACTCGGCCGGACTCGCCGTGCTGGAAAACGGCTCCATCGTGGTCCGCCGCGAAGTCGGTAAACTCTCGCGCCTGGTTGCGCTGGTTCAGGAATCGCCAGTGCACGGCCACATCGGCATCGGCCACACCCGCTNNCCGCCGAAGGCGCGGTCTTCCGGTCGGAGACGGACACCGAAACCATCGTTCACCTCATCGAGCGCTACCTCGCGCGCGGCTTCGGCCTCGTCGAAGCGGTCCGCGAGGCGCTCAACCAGATCAAGGGCGCGCACGGCATCGTGG
>PLEM01000325.1:14576-14711 GCA_003137035.1 Bryobacterales bacterium
ACGCCGGCGGCGTGGTCATCGGTCTCGGTGACGGCGAAATGTTCGTGGCCTCCGACATGCCCGCCATCCTCGATCACACCCGGCAAGTCGTCTTCCTGGAATCCCGGCAGCTCGCCGTCGTCACGCGCGGCGGGC
>PLEM01000415.1 GCA_003137035.1 Bryobacterales bacterium
GCACCGACATCCTGCTGGGCGGCAATCCCGAATACCGGGCCAAGGAATACTTCCGCAAGCAGAATAAGGACCCGGACGCGGTCCCTAAAGAGGAGTGGGAAGCCGCGTTTCGCCGCTACAAGGAGGAGACCGACCGGGAGCACGACGAGGTGGTCGCTCTGGGCGGGCTGCACATTTGCGGAACCGAACGCCACGAGTCCCGGCGCATCGATAATCAGTTGCGCGGGCGCGCCGGCCGACAGGGCGACCCGGGCAGCTCTCGATTCAATCTTTCGCTGCAAGACGATCTGCTGCGCATTTTCGGTGGCGAGCGCATCCAGAACCTGATGCTCCGTCTGGGCATGGAGGAGGACGTGCCCATCGAGTCGCGCCTGATCACCAAACGCATCGCCGCGGCGCAGAAGGCCGTGGAAGCCCAGAACTTCGCGGCCCGCAAACACTTGATCGAGTACGACGACGTAATGAACAAGCAGCGGGAGTACATATACCGCTGGCGCCGCCAGTTGCTCGAGCGGGAAGACCAGAGAGAGTGGGTGCTGGAGACGGTTCGGCGCATCCTGGCCTCGTTCCTCGTGGAGCGTCTCCCTCCAAAGGCGCACCACACCAACTGGGACTTCATCGGGCTCCAAACCGACGTCAACAGCCAGTTCGGCGCCAAGACCAGCACGGCCGAACTGGCCGACCTGAGCCGCGAGGAGATCGAGGAGACGGTCTTCGAGCAGCTCTCCGAGAAGTACCGGCAGAAAGAAGAGCGGTTCTCGGCGGAGATCATGCGCCAGACCGAGCGCCTGATCATGCTGCACGTCATCGACAGCCAGTGGAAAGACCACCTGCTGTCGATGGACCACCTCAAGGAGGGCATCGGGCTGCGCGGCTACGGCCAGAAAGACCCGCTGGTCGAGTACAAAAAGGAGTCCTTCCAACTCTTTCAGGAACTGGTGGACCGGATCGAGGACGAAGTGGTCCGGTACCTGTTCTTCCTCCAGACCAGCGAGGGCGGACCGCCAGCGCTGCCGTTTGGCGAGGAGGACGAAGGGCCCGGCGACGAAGGCGGAGACGGAGACAGTGGCGGCAATCCGCCTGGACGCGATGGCCCCGAGGCGGGGAGCGCGGCGGCTGCCCAGCAACGCGCCGCGGCCCAGGCCACCATCGAGGATTTCACCCGCAACATCCAGCGCAAGAAGGAAAAGGAGATGGCCCAGCTCCAGTTCGTGGGGGGCGATTCCTCGGGCTCGTCGAACAAAACCGTGGTGAAAACCGCCAAAGTGGGCCGCAACGATCCTTGCCCTTGCGGGAGCGGGAAGAAGTACAAGAAATGCTGCGGAGCCGGGTCATGAGCGCGCGCGGGGCGGTTTTGGACGCAGGCGGAACCGCCCGCGCTACCGGGGAGTCACCCATTCGGGCCAGTGTGGGGCAGGCCGTTTGGCCTNNGCCGAGTACGGGCTCCTGCAGGCCGATCGGGCCGAGTACGCCGGCTGCGCCAACCAGTTCCAGGTGGAGGCCTACCGCTTCAAGGACTCTACCGGCGCAATGGCCGCCTTCCAGTGGCAGCATCCCGTGGACGGCCACCCGTCCAAGCTGGCCCCCATGTCGGTGGAGACCGGCAACGGCGCGCTGCTGGTGTATCGCAACTACCTGCTCCGGTTCATCCGCTGGACGCCGGCGGCAATCGACTTGCCGCCGTTTCTCGGGGCGTTGCGCGACGTGAGCCAGGCTCCTCTGCCGACTTTGCAGGATCATCTGCCCGCCGGCAACCTGATTCCCGGTTCGGAGCGCTACGTCGTGGGGCCGCTCGGTCTTCAAATCTTCGAATCGCGCGTTCCGCCGTCGGTCGCGGCGTTTCACTTGGGAGCCGAGGCCTGCATCGCCCAGTACCGAACCAAGTCCGAGCCGCTCAAGATCGCCATCTTCTCCTATCCCACCCCCCAGATCGCACGCCAGCGCCTTGTCGAATTCGAGAAACTCCCCGGGGCCCTGGCAAAACGCAGCGGGCCGCTGGTGACGGTGATCCTCTCCCCTTCCGATCCGGATGAGGCCGAGAGGCTGCTCTCCGGGGTGCGCTACCAAGGCCAGATCACTTTGAGCGAGCGCACGCCCACTCTGCGCGATAACGTCGGCAATCTGATCATCAACATCTTCATGCTGATCGGTCTCCTGCTGGGGGTGTTCCTGGTGGTCGGGCTGGTGTTCGGGTTCTTGAGGGGCTGGCTGGGCTGGGGCAGATCGAAGGAGGCGATGATTCTGCTGCACCTCGAGGACCGGTGGTGACGCCTGTAGTTTTGGTCGCGGCAACCGGTTTAGATTCTGACGCTTAGATGCAAAGCGGAGGTCCGTAGCCAGCCCCTTTCCCCCGGTTCTCCGCCGCTCGTTCAAAATCCCAACATCGGCTAAAGTTCTTGCCTAGAAGGGCTTGGACGGAAAAACCATTCTATAGCTTTTTTGCTTGATTTACCCGCCCGGGTGAAATAAGATCCAATCACAAAGAGTTTTGGCGGTTGCGTTTCCGTCGAAACTGATTCTCCCGACGAACATCGCCCTGGTAGAACAGGGAATGAAAATGCTCACCCCCCCAAGGGTGGGCATTTTCGCTTCTTGGGCCCGCCCCTCCTTCCTTGGTAATTGCTTGAAAAGAAAGAGACAATTAGCTGTATTGATATTGGGGCACCGGCCGCGTGTGCTACCCTTGTAATCGATTATGAAGGAAGGCAAACTGCAGGTGATCCCGCTCGGCGGGCTCGGCGAGTTCGGCATGAACTGCATGGCCCTGCGTTATGAGGATGACATTATCGTCATCGACGCGGGCATGATGTTCCCCGAGGAAGAGCTTCTCGGCGTGGACGTCGTCATCCCCGATTTCACCTATCTGGAAGAAAACCGCGCCCACGTGCGGGCGCTGATTCTGACCCACGGCCACGAAGACCACATCGGCGCCACTCCCTTCCTGCTCTCCGAGTTGGACATCCCCGTCTACGGCACGGAGTTCACCCTGGCCTTGGCCGGACGCCGCCTCGAGGAGCACGACCTCAAGGACCGTGTCAAGTTCAACGTGGTCCGCCCTGGCCAGACCGTCGAAATCGGGGCCTTCAAGGTGCGCTTCCTCCACGTGACGCACTCCATTGTGAGCGCCTTGGCCCTGGCCATCACCACGCCCGTCGGCGTGGTCATCCACACCGGCGACTTCAAGGTCGATCCCACGCCCACCGACAACGACATGTTCGATCTGCACACCTTCGCCGAGTGCGGAAAGAATGGCGTGCTCCTGCTGATGTCCGACTCGACCAACGTCGATCGCGCCGGCTATACCGAAAGCGAACGCGCCGTGCGGCCGCGTCTGGAGGACATCCTCAACCGCGCCGACCGCCGCGTCGTGGTCTCCTGTTTCAGCTCCTCGGTACACCGGCTCCAGCAACTCCTCGATCTGGCCGGTGAGTTCGGGCGCAAGGCCTGCTTCCTCGGACGCAGCATGGGGATCGTGACCGAGATCGCGCACTCCCTCGGCCTGCTGCACATTCCGGATCGAATCCTCTTGAGGCCGCAGGATCTCCGGAGCATCGCGCGCGACAAGCTGATGGTGATCATCTCCGGTATCCAGGGCGAGCCGATGTCCGCTCTATCGCGCGTGGCGGTGGACGATCACAAGCAGCTTTCCATCGAGCCAGGCGACACGGTGGTGCTGAGCTCGCGCATTATTCCCGGCAACGAGAAGGCCATCTACCG
>PLEM01000149.1 GCA_003137035.1 Bryobacterales bacterium
CGACTCCCACTAGCTTCCGCCACTGCGAGGCTTATGCGAACCTTCTTGCCGGCAGTTCTACCCATTCTGTTGCTGAACGCGGCGCGGGCCGCCGAGCGGCCGTGGAAGGAGAGCGCCTTACCTACCGCAGCCGAGATCGCTTCCAACTTCCGCACGCCTCCGCCCGAGTACGGGATGGTGCTGTGGTGGGGCTGGGACGGTCCCATGACCGGAGCCGTCATCGCTCGGGATCTGGACACGATCAAGGCGCGCGGCTTCCCGGCGGTCATGATCGAGGCGGGTTACGGGATGAAGCACCCCTATCTCTCCCCCGGCTGGTTTGAGCTGGTGCGATTTGCCGTCGAGCAGGCGCGCCTGCGCGGCATGCGCGTGTGGGTGGAGGACGAAGGCAAGTATCCCAGCGGGTTCGCGGGAGGGAAGTTTAGCGCCGAGCGCCCGGACTTGCGGATGCAGGCCCTGGTGGTCGCCGAGAAAGTCGCGGTGGCTCCCGGCGAAACGCTCGCGCGCGCGCTGCCGCCGGAGACCGTGGGCGTCATCGCGGTCAACCTCGCCGATAACAGCAGCCTTCCGCTCAAGATCACTGCCGGCCAGTTGCGCTGGAAAGCGCCGGAGGGCAAGTGGGAGGTCCGCATCGTCCAGCACCAGTTCCGCAGCTCGCCCACGCGCGCGGTCAATAATCCCACCCGCGGCAAGGACACCAACAACTCCCTCTGCGACTACCTGAATCCCGAGGCGACGCGGCAGTTCCTCGCCTGGACCCACGAGCAATACAAGAAGTACATCGGCCAGGAATTCGGCAGCACCTTCATGGGTTTCATGGGCGACGAGCCGGATTACACCATACAAGGCCTCCCCTGGACTCCGGCCATCTTCGCCGAGTTCGAGCGGCGCAAGGGCTACGATGTGCGGCCGTATGCCGCTTCCTTCTTCGCGCCCCGCATGACCGATGAGGCGCGGCGCGCGAAGGCGGATTACTCCGACGTCTGGTCGGACATGTTCGCGGCGAACTTCTTCCAGGTGCAGGCCGACTGGTGCGCTCAAAACGACTTGCAGTACATCGTCCACTTGAATCACGAAGACATGCTGATGGCGCTGGTCCGCTCGGAGGGCGACTACTTCAAGAACATGCGCTGGGTGCATGTCCCCGGCGTCGACGCCATCTGGAATCAGATCTGGCCGGGCACGGTGGCCGACTACCCCAAGCTGGCCTCCTCGGCCGCGCATCTGTTCGGCCGGCCGCGCGCGTTCACGGAGAGCTTCGCGGCCTATAAGATCCTCCCGACGGTGGAGCAGGCCAAGTGGGTCATCGACTACCAGCTCGCCCGCGGCATCAACCTGGTCCAGATCATGTTCTACTCCTCCTCGGCCAATGACAGCGGCCCGCGCCAGCCCTCCGGCTTCCTTGGCTCCGAGAAGTTCCCGGCGCTGGCGCAGTACGGCAACCGCGCCACTTACCTGCTCTCGATGGGGCGGCCAACCGCACAGATCGGCGTCTATCTTCCCACCAGCACCATGTGGCTCGGCGACGAGGAGGCCAACAAGAGCACGCTGGCGGTGGTTCAGAAGCTGCTCGAGCGCCAGCGCGATTTCGATTTCGTGGACGAACAGGCGCTCTCCTCGGTGCTGACGCTGCAGAAGGGCGCGTTTCGAACCCTGAGCGGAAACCAGTACCGCGCCATTTTGGTCCCCGGCGCGGCCGTGATCTCGCGCGCCGCCCTGGACCATCTGCGGGCCTTCGCCAAGTCCGGAGGACGCGTGGTGTTTCTGGGGCGGACGCCCACGCTGGTGGCGGAGCCCTCCATCCTGAAGGCCGGCGCGCCCGGAGATTTCGGCTGGGCGGTGGTCGAGCCCGCCTCCGAAATCACCGCGCAGGTTCTGGCCGCTCTGCCGCAGCCGGATGTCGCCCTCGATCCGCCCGCTCCCGCCGTCAAGTACGTTCACCGGCGCTGGCGCGATGCGGAGGCATACTTCTTCTTCAATGAAAGCGACCAGCCGCAGTCGCTCAAGGCAGTGCTGGAGGGCGCCGGCAAGGTACAGCTTTGGGACGCCGCCAGTGGAGCGATCTCGCTGCTGGCCGGCGCCACGCAGGAGAAACATTCGGTCCGCGTGCCGCTGGATCTGCCGCCTTACGGGTCGAAGATCGTCGTGATCGGCGTCACTGGACGTTGAGCTTCACTACGGGGTCGCCTTCTTTGACCTCGAGGCTCAGCCCGGAAAGGTCGACGTTGCGGGCGTTCTCGATACGCAGGCCCTTCTGCGCGGCGATCCGGCAATTCCTGAAGCGGACGTTTTCGATGGGGCTGTCCTTCAGCCCGCGGATCGTGCCTACGGAGCTGGCCGTGCCGGAAACGTTGACGATCTTCACGTTGCGAACCACGGGCAGGACCTTGGCGGGCGGGGCGACGGGAGGAACCATTCGCCATTCCATGTTGAACTCGAAGGCCTGGCGCGTATCGCGCAGCTTGATGTCGCGGTATTCGATGTTCTCGACGACGCCGCCACGGCTGGGCTGCGACTTGAAGCGGATGGGCGCCCAGTTGCCGGCCTCCATCACGCAGTTGCGCACTACGACGTTGCGGATGCCGCCGGAGGTTTCGCTGCCCATCGCCACTCCGCCGTGCCCGTAGCCGAATCGCGAATTCTCGATGACGATCTTTTCGCTCGGGCGGTTGACGCGCAGCCCGTCGGCGTCCTTGCCCGACTTGATCGTGATGCAGTCGTCGTTGACGTCGATGTCGACGCGCGCGATGCGCACCTTGCGGCTGGAATCCACGTCGATGCCGTCGGAGCTGGGGATGTTGTGCGCAGCGCGAATGGTTACCCCCTCCACCAGCACGTCTTCGGAGTAGAGGATGTGCAGGCACCACACCGCCTGGTTGCGTAGGGTGAGGTTGCGGACGCGGACGCGGCGGCAGTTCTGGAAACAGACCAGCCGCGGCCGACCGAATCGGGGGCCGGGTGGAGGCATCGCGGGCGGCCGGGCCGAAGGCGGCTGCTTGCGCATGGGCGGCGAGCGCTGCAACCACTGGTCGCCGGAGCCGTCGATGGCGCCTTCGCCGCTCAACTCGACGCCGGTGAGGTTCTCGGCGTTCACCAGCGCCGAGGTCCACTCGCGCTCGATTCCCTCCCAGCGCGTTTTCACCTGCGGATAGTCCTGAGGATTGGTGGAACCCTGCAAGACGCCGTCCTTCTCGATGCGCAGGTTGACGCCCTTCTTGAGGAAGATGGCTCCGGTGAGAAACACGCCCTTGGGTACGACGACGTCTCCGCCGCCCCGGGCCGAACACTGGTCGATGGCGGCTTGAATCGCCTTGGTGTTCAGCGTCTGACCGTCGCCGACGGCGCCCCGCTCGGTGACGACGCAGCGCCGGGGCGCGGCCACTAACACCGCGCAGGCCGTGAGTAGAAACGCAACCAGGACTGTCTTTCGCATAGGCGACACTCTCCCTACCGGCTGAAACGGGTCGCGTTCTTGGCGGCCTGGCGCTCCAGAGCCAGATCGATGAGGCGGTCGATGAGCGCGGAGTAGGGGATTCCCGCGGCCTCCCACATCTTGGGATACATGCTGATGGAGGTGAAGCCGGGGATGGTGTTGATCTCGTTGATGAAGAGCGGGCCGCTGGCGCCCTCCATCAGAAAATCCACGCGGGCCATGCCCTCGCAGCTCACCGCCAGGTAGCAGGCCACGGCGAGGCGGCGGATCTCCTCGATCCGCTCGGGCGGGAGATCGGCGGGCAGGACGGTGCGCGCGCGGTTGAGTAGGTACTTGTCCTCGTAGTCGTAGAAGTCCCGCGAAGGCAGGACCTCGCACGGCACGGCGGCGCTCGGGCTTTCGTTGCCGAGCACGGAGCACTCGAACTCGCGGCCCACGATTCCGCGCTCGACCAGGAGCTTGCGGTCGAACTGGCCAGCGGATTGGAGCGCGGCGGAAAGCTCGGCGGCGTTGCGCGCCTTGGAGATGCCCACCGAGGAGCCCAGGTTCGCGGGCTTCACGAAGACCGGGTAGCCGAAGGGGCTCTCGAAGTCCAGGTCGCCGCGCCAGAGCACCACGTAATCCACCACGGGCAGGCCGCTCTGAAGGCAGAGGCGCTTGGTGATCTCCTTATCCATAGAGACCGCGGAAGCCATAACGCCCGCGCCGACGTAGGGCAGATCGGCCAGCTCGAGCAGGCCCTGCACGGTGCCATCCTCGCCGAAGGTGCCGTGCAAAACGGGGAAGACCACGTCGATGCCGGGATTGGAGCCGGGCTCGGGCTGGATGGCGTGCGGCTCCCACTTGCCCTCGGGGGTGATGAAGAGCCGCACGATCTCGTATTTCTCCGGGTCCATCGCGGCCATGACCGATTCGGCGGAACGAACGGAGACTTCATGCTCGCCGCTGCGACCGCCGTAGAGCACCGCTACTCGCAATTTCACAGAATCCTCTTCCCCATCGCGGACATGACCAGCTCCACCGCCAGGATGGCGGTCCGGTTCGCCTCGTCGATCACCGGGTTAACCTCCACTACTTCCATCGACGTCATGCGACGCGAGTCGCAGATCAGCTCCATAGCCAGATGGGCTTCGCGGTAGGTGATTCCTCCGCGCACCGCGGTGCCGACCCCTGGCGCTTCGTGGGGATCCACCACGTCCATGTCCAAAGAAACATGGAAGCCCGCCGTCCCCTCCGAGGCGATCCGGATGGCCTCTTTCATTATGGCGGGTAGGCCGCGCTCATCGATGTCGCGCATGGTGAAGGCGCGAACCCCGGAGTTGCGGACGTGCGGCTTCTCGAGCTGGTCCACCTCGCGCACGCCTACCAGAGCGACATGGGCGGGGTCCACCTTGGGGGCGTAGTTGTAGTGGTGAGTCAGCTCGCGCGGGCCCTGGCCGATGCAGCAAGCCAGCGGCATTCCATGCACGTTGCCGCTGGGGCTGGTTTCCGGCGTGTTCATGTCGGCGTGGGCGTCGATCCAAATGAGGCCGAGCGATTGCCGCTTCGCGCGCAGGTGTTTGGCGACTCCCGCGATCGTGCCGATCGCCACCGAGTGATCGCCGCCGAGCACCAGCGGGAGTTTGTGGGCGCGCGCGGCCGCTTCGACGATTTCCGCGAGCCGCGCGCAGGCGCTCGCGATCTGCGGGAGGAAGTGGGCGGTGGTGGGACCGGCGGGGGCGCGTTCGGGCTGTTCGACCAGCAGGTTGCCCAGGTCCTCGACGGCGTAGCCGAGCTCGCTGAGGCGCTGGCCGAGGTTGGCGAAACGGATGGCCGAGACGCCCATATCGACGCCGCGCCGTCCCGCGCCGAGGTCGAGGGGGGCTCCGATTAGGGCGATGCGGGGCTTAGCGGCCGGACCTGGAGGTCCGGCGCGGTCCTGGAGGACCGCCCTACAAGTCTGCGCTACTGGCAGCCGGGCGTTCATGGCCGGGTGCGATAGAGCATCCTCGGGAAGGCGATGGTTTCCCGCACGTGCTCGAGACCGCACAGCCAGGTCACGCAGCGTTCGATGCCCATGCCGAAACCGCCGTGGGGCACGGTGCCGAACTTGCGCAGATCGATGTACCAGTTGAAGGCCTCTTTGGGCAGGCCGTGCTCCTCGATGCGGCGCAACAGCAGGTCCAGATCGTGGATGCGCTGGCCGCCTCCGATGACTTCGCCGTAGCCCTCGGGCGCAAGCACGTCCACGCCCAGCGCCAGTTCGGGACGCTCGGCATCGGGCTGCATGTAGAACGCCTTGATGGCGGAGGGGTAGCGGTCCACCATCAGCGGGCGGTCGTAACCCTCGCTGAGCAGGGTCTCGTCGCCGCCGCCGAAATCGCCGCCCCACTGAATCTCGCTGCCCTTGGCCTGGAGGATCTTCACCGCCTCGTCGTAACTGATGCGCGGGAAGGGCGCCTGGATGCACTCGAGCTTGGCGGGGTCGCGTTCGAGTTCCTTGAGCTCCGGACGCCGGTTCTCGAGCACCCGGCCGACGATGAAGACGATCATCTCTTCGGCGACCCGCTTGACGTCCTCGAGGGTGGCGTAAGCCATCTCGGGCTCCACCATCCAGAACTCGGTGAGGTGCCGGCGGGTTTTGGAGCGCTCGGCGCGGAAGGTGGGGCCGAAGCAGTAGACCTTGCCGAAGGCCATGGCGGTGGCCTCGTTGTAGAGCTGGCCGGATTGCGTGAGGTAGACCTTCTCCTCGTCGAAGTAGTTCAGCTCGAACAGGCTGGTGGTGCCCTCGCAGGCGGCGGGGGTGAAGATGGGCGTGTCGATGAGCGTGAAGCCGTTGGAATCGAAGTAGTCGCGGACGGCGCGGATCACCTCGTGACGGACGCGCAGGATGGCGTGCTGGCGGCGGCTGCGTAGCCACAGGTGGCGGTGATCCATGAGGAAGTCTATGCCGTGCTCCTTGGGAGTGATGGGGTAGGGATCGCTCTCGGGCACGCGCTGGAGGACCTCGAGGTCCTCGAGATCCATCTCGAAGCCGCCGGGGGCGCGCTGCTCAGCGCGCACCTTGCCGGTGACGATGATGGAGGACTCCTGGGTGAGGTCCTTGATCTTGTCGAACAGCGCCTCGGGAACGGCGCTCTTAACGGCCACGCACTGCATGATGCCGGTGCCGTCGCGCAGCAGCGGGAACACGATCTTGCCGGACTTGCGGAGATTATAGAGCCAGCCGGGAATGCGCACGCTCTCGCCGGCGTGGCGGTGGGCATCCGCGATGGTAATGGTCGGAACGCTCATCTAGAGACTCTCCAGTCGCTCGAAGATTTCGGCGCACGAGTCGTAGGGATGCTTGAACTCGGGGTTCTCCTTCAACTCGAGCAGCAGCGGGTACTGGTCCGGGCGCGAGCGCAGCAGGTCCATGGCCTTCTTCCAATCGATGGCGCCGCCCTCGGAGAGCAGCGGAAACAGGTGGAGGTCTTTGACGCCGTCGTTGTCGTGGATATGGGTGGAACGGATGCGGTCCTTCATGATGTTGAAGGCCGCTTCGACGCCCTCGCGCATGTGTGCGTGCCCAATGTCGAAGCAGAAGCCGAGGTGCAGATGGGTTTCGCCGAGGAAATGGACCAGGCGCTCGGCGCTGGAAAGGCCGTTGGGAATGTTCTCGAGCAGGATCTCGACCCCGCGCTGGCGGGCGAACACGCCCAGCTCGTCGAGGGAGGCGAAGGC
Source organism: Bryobacterales bacterium (assembly GCA_003137035.1). Taxonomy (GTDB): domain Bacteria; phylum Acidobacteriota; class Terriglobia; order Bryobacterales; family Bryobacteraceae; genus Fen-330. The sequence goes on from PLEM01000149.1 coordinate 7,136, forward strand.
AGCTTCGAGACGGCGCTCGTCGTATTCCTCGCCGCCGACGCCGACGTGCTGGATGAGGTAGCGGAAGGGCACCAGCTCGGCCAGCTCGATGGCGCGCTTGATCTCGTCCACCATCAGGATGCGCCGGGATTTCACGGGCTCGGTGATGGTGATGACGGCGTGCGGACCGGAGCGGCCCCACACATCGTCGGTGTACAAGGGGGCGTGAATCGAGTGGACCTTCAGCTCGGAATCGCGGAACCAGTGGCAGAGCTCCATCATCTGGGCGCGGTTGTTGTAGTCCAGGTGCTGGGGCGCGCAAAAGATCTCGATGGCGGCGATGCCCGCGTGCTGGATTCTTTCGAGCGCCGCCGTGGTGAGGCGGTGATTCGAGAACAGGTGAGTGGAGATAGCGTGAATCATGGGTTCTCAGTATCCGGCGGCGTGGCCCTCGGAGCGCGGATCGGCGGCGCCTTGGAGCGAGCCACCGTCAATCAGAATCGCGGCCACTTCTCCCATCGAGCCGATCCTCTCCACCCGGTGTCCCCGCGCGGCGAGCCGGGCCGCGGTGCGGGGGGAAACGCCGGGTTCAACATATAGAGTATCGGGCAGCCACTGATGATGGAAGCGGGGGGAGGCGACGGCATCCTCCAGGCTCATGCCGAAATCCAGGACATTCTGGATCACTTCGAGCACGGAGCTGATGATGCGGGGGCCGCCCGGTGAGCCCAGGACCAGGTAGAGCCGGCCGCCGCGCAGGACCATGGTGGGCGTCATGCACGATAGCGGGCGCTTGCGTGGCTGGATGGCGTTGGCCTCGCCCTGCACCAGTCCGAAGAGGTTGGGGGCGCCGGGCTTGGCGGCGAAATCGTCCATCTCGTTGTTGAGCAGGAAGCCGAGGCCCGGGACGGTGACCCCGCTTCCGTACCCGGCATTGATGGTGTAAGTGACCGCGACGGCGTTGCCCTCGGCGTCGACGATGGAGTAATGGGTGGTTTCCGAACTCTCGACGCGCGGCGGCGCGCCCGGCCGGAGCCGCGCGCTGGGCGTGGCGCGCTCGGGATCGATGGATTTCCGCAGGCCCGCGAGGTACGGCTTGTTCAGCAGGGCGGCCACGGGAACGCGGACGAAGTCGGGGTCGGCCAGGTACTCGCTGCGATCGGCGAAGTAGCGGCGCATGGCCTCGACCGTGTAGTGGATCGAGGCGGCCGACCCGGGGCCGGACTTGGCATAGCCCGTGCTTTCGAGAATGCCGAGTATCTCCAGGATTCCCACACCGCCGGAACTGGGGGGCGGCGCGGTGACCAGGTCGTAGCCCCGATACCGGCCGGTGAGCGGCTGGCGTTCGACCACCTGATAAGCCCGCAAGTCGGCGAGCGTGATGAGGCCGCCGTGCTGGGCCATGGCCTGGGCCAGCCGCCGGGCGGTTTCTCCTTCGTAGAACTCGCGCGCGCCGGCGCTGGAGATGCGCCCGAGGGTGCCGGCGAGCTCGGGCTGCACGAGCCGCTCGCCGGGCGCGTAGAAGGCGCCCTGCTTGAGGAAGATGCGGCGGGAGTCGGGAAAAAGCTCGAGTTTGGGGCGGGCGTTTTTCAGACTGTCCGCGAGGTCCCCGGAAACGGGGAAGCCTTTCGCGGCCAACTCGATCGCCGGGGCCAGCAGTTCGGCCCAGGGCTTGCGGCCGTAGTGGGTCGAGGCGAACTCGAAGCCGCGCACGGTGCCGGGGACGCCGACGGCGCGGTATCCGCTCACGCTCTCGCGCGTCAGGGCGCCGTCCGGGCCGAGGTACATGTCGCGGCTGGCCGTTGCGGGCGCGCGCTCGCGGAAATCGAGGAAGGTGGTGCGTCCATCGGCGAGGCGGATCAGCATGAATCCCCCGCCGCCGATGTTGCCCGCCGCGGGATGCGTGACCGCCAGCGCGAACCCGACCGCGACGGCCGCATCGACGGCGTTGCCGCCGGATCGCAGCACTGCGAGGCCGGCCTCGGTGGCATGAACTTCGCGCGACACCACCATGGCGTGGTGCGCACGCGCCGGCTGACCGGCCGAGGCAGGCTTCCAGCTTCCGAGCGCGAACAGGAGCGCAACCAGAGGCAGGGTCCGACCCATCTCGAACGATTGTACCTCGGGCGGGCATCGAGGCTTCCGGTGGCGGGTTGGCGCGTGGCAGGAAGGTCGACTTAGTCTTTCGCTTTCCGCGTGATGGGAGGAAGTGTCCGGAAATGGGCTTGGGTTCGAACGTTCGTTTTTCGTTGTTGCCGGCGCCAGGGGCCGGACCGCTCGCTCGCGCTCGCGGTTCGGATGGGAATGGGCGGCGCGCATGGCTCCAAGAGTATGGTACGGCGGGGAGTGGCGCTGAGGATGCCAGACCATCTGGACACAATC
>PLEM01000442.1 GCA_003137035.1 Bryobacterales bacterium
GCCCAGCTCGTTGTTGGCGTGCATCACCGAGATCAGCACGGTCCCGGGCCGCAAGGCGCGGCGGATGTCGTCGGGGGAGACCAGGCCGTCGGAGCCCACGCCGACCCGCGTCACCTCGACCCCCTCGCGCTCGAGTTGGGCGCAGGCGGCGAGCACGGCGGGGTGCTCGATGGCGCTAGTGATGACGTGCTTCCGCTCGCGCGTGGAATAGCGCACCGTGCCGAAGATGGCCAGGTTGTCGGCCTCGGTGCCCCCGCTCAGAAACACGATCTCGCGCGGCTGCGCGTGGATCAGCCGGGCCACCTGGCTCCGCGCGGCCTCCAGCCGCTGCTTGGCCGCCTGCCCGTGATGGTGGATACTGGAAGCGTTGCCGTAGACCTCGCCGAGCGCCGGCGTCAGCGCCTCGAGAACCTCGGGCGACACCGGTGTCGACGCGTTGTGATCGAAGTAGAAGCGATCCACGGGACTTCTTCAGCCATTCTAACAAGAGCGAGGGTTTATGCCGCGATCAATCGTCACCTTGACCACGGATTTCGGGGATTCCGATCACTTTGTGGGAGTCATGAAAGGCGTGATTCTAGGCATCCTCCCGAACGCCCAGTTGGTGGACATCACACACCAGATCGACCCGTACGCGATCGCCGAGGGCGGGTTCGTCGTCGCGGAGGCCTACCGCTGGTTTCCGAAGAAGACGGTGCACCTGGTGGTGGTCGACCCCGGAGTGGGCACGATGCGGCGCCCCATCCTGTTGGAGGCGGCGGGGCAATACTTCGTGGCGCCGGACAACGGCGTGCTCTCCATGATCTACGCGAGAGAGAAGCACAAGGTGCGCGCGGTGACCGCGGAGAAGTTTTTCCTCAAACCAGTGAGCGACACCTTCCACGGGCGCGACGTGTTCGCTCCCGCGGCTGCGCATCTGGCTAAGGGCACGCCGGCCGCACGGTTCGGCAAAGTCATCCCAGACTACTGCCGGCTGGAGTTCTACAAACCGGTCCGCACGGGCAAGCGGGTATGGAAGGGGACTATCCTCAAAATCGACCGGTTCGGCAACCTCATCACAAACTTCCACATCGCGGAGTTCCCGGTAGTGCGCACGCGGCCGTTTTCCCTGACCGCGGGCCAGCAGGAAATCGCAACGCTGGCGCGCACCTTCGGCGAGCAAGGCTTCGGCGAACTGTTCCTGGTAGTGGGCAGCTCGGGATACCTGGAAGTGGCGGCGAACCAGGCCTCGGCTGCGAAGCTGACGGGGGCCGCGGTGGGCGCGCCAGTGGAGCTGACGATCTATTAGTGCCATGACCGTAAGGGAGTGGTTCCCCGCGAAAGCACTGCATCACGCGGTCGGAATGCTAATCAGGCGGAGCGCGCGGCGGGCCACGATGAGTTCTTCGTTGGTGGCCAGCGCCAGGATGGCGACCGCCGAACCCGGTGCGGAAAGAATGCGATCGCCCGCGCCGCTTTCGTTGAGCGAGGGGTCGAGACGGAGCCCGAGGAACTCGAGGCCGGCGCAGCACAGGGCGCGCAAGCGGGCGTCATTCTCGCCGATGCCGCCGGTGAAAGCCACGGCGTCCAGACCGGCCATGGCCGCAGCGTAGGCGCCGATGGTTTTCTTCACCTGGTAGGCGAAGACGTCCAGGGCCAGGGCGGCGTTGGAGTTGCCGGCGGCAGCCGCCTGCTCGATGTCGCGCGCATCGCCGCCGGGAATCCCCGAGAGTCCTGCAAGACCCCCGTTGCGGGTCAACTGGCGGCGGACTTCGGCGGCATCCCAGCCGCGCCGATCCATCATGTAGAGCACGGCGAAGACGTCGAGATCGCCGTGGCGGGTAGCGTTCTCCAGGCCGGATTGCGGCGAGAAGCCCATGGTGGTGTCGATGGATCGGCCGTGGTGGATGGCGCAGATCGAGGAACTGCCGCCGAGATGGCAGCTCACCGTGCGCAGCTCGGCGGCGGGCCTTGAGAGCACGGCGGCGACGCGCTCGCCGATGTATTGGTGGGAGGCTCCGTGGAAGCCGTAGCGGCGGACGCCGTACTCCTCGCACCACTCGGAGGGAACCCCGTAACGGGCGGCGTGCTCGGGCATGCTGGAGTGGAACTCGGTCTCGAAGGCGGCGACTAGCGGGACTCCGGGCATCGCTTCGCGAAACGCGCGCACGGCCGTCAAGTAGATGGCATTGTGAGCGGGTGCGGCGGGAAGGAACTCCTCCATGGCCGCCACGACGCCGGCGTCGATCGGGAACGTGCCGCGGTATTTGGGGCCGGCGTGTACGGCTTTGAATGCCACGGCGTGGATGGGGACCTCCCCAACCTGGATCTGCGAGATGGCGTCGCGGTAATCGGTAACGCGCTCGAAGCGGCCGCGGGCCAGCACCCGCTCGGAGGGCATCTCCAGAATCTGGTACTTCAAGGACGTCGAGCCGAGATTGGGAACCAGAATGTTCATCGGATTTTGTACTTGGTGCGGATGGCTTTGGCGTTGGCGCGCGCCCGTTCCTGGTAGGGACCGGGGATGGCGGCGCATTGCTCGGAGAAGTTCACGGCATCGCGGGCGAGTTCGGCCTTGCCCCCCTCGGCGATGCGGTAGTCGGCCACTCCCAGATAGAACAGCGTCTCGGCCTTCATGTCCGGGCTGTTGCCGACGCCGGGCAAGGCGGAGCGCAGGGCCTGGTCGGTTTGGGGCCAGTTCTCGAGCGCGGCGTAGGTGAGACCCAGCAAGTAGTTGGCGCGCCCGGTGATCTGGGTCTTCCAGGCATTCCAATCGGCGTCGGAAACGCCTTCCGGCTTGGGCTTGGAGGCGGCGATCTGGATGGCCTTGCCGGTCAGCTCGGCGACTTTGTCGGCCTGCTTCTTGGCCCGGTAGCCGTCGGCCACGGCCAGCAGCATCTCGGCGTTGCTCTGGTCTTTCTCGATCGTCTTTTCGGCGATGGCGAGCGCCTTGGCGTTGTCGCCGGTGCGGGCGTAGGCGAGGAAGCGCTGCTCGGCCACCTGGGTGATGTACTGGCTCTGGGGATTGCGCCGCTCCAGGGCGTCGCCGAGCAGGATCTTCTTCTGCGGGTCGGGAGTCTGGATGGCCATGGCATAGAGCGCGTACTCGGTGTAGATGTCCACCTGCTTGGCGAAGTCGACGCGGCGGGTCCAATCCTCGACCTGGTCGGCCTCGGCGGGCTTGGGTGTTTGCGCAACCTTGCGAGCGGCCTCGGAAGTGACCACAGCCCACTTGAGCACGAGGTCGGGATCGCGTTTAGACTCCAGGGCCACCTTGAGACAGGTGTGGGCGTCCTCGACATCGGTGGGATCGAGCGCCAGGAGTTTCTCGCCGGTGGCGAGGAGCTTGTCGGGCTGGCTGGCCTTGTCGTAGGCAGCTACCAGTTGTTCGTACACCCAGACCGCGCCTTCCTGCTTGGGGTACTGCGCGGCGAACTGCTCGAGCAAGGCGAGCTTCCGCGCCTCGTCGGATTCCTGTTCGATCTGCTTGAGCACCTGCCCTTCCGGAGTCGCGATGTCGATGATCACCCTGTGCCGCTGCGCGAAAACTGAGCCGACTGTCACGAGAAATATCGCAGCGGCCGCAGTGATTTTCATGTTTCCTCCTTCTCTCGACGGGATGGTATCACACCCCGGGCGCGGTTCGCAGACGATCGCTCGTTGGCGCTCCCTCACGGGACTGTGAAAGAATTCGGGGACACTCCGGGCTGGCCTCGGGGAATCGGGCACTGAACGGGGCGCACAGGCGTGTTCCCAGGATTCTTTCACAGTCCCTCACAGTCGCGGCGCGGTGCAGAGGGGCGCGTGGCAGCACTGAACCGCGNNCCGCGACCGTTAGGGAGCGGTCCCAAGAGCCATGAATCGCGGTTTTGTGCTAATCTCGCATCTCCGGGAGAGTTATGGTCCTACCACAGACGTACCTTGCCGCGTTGCTGCTCATGATCCTTACGCTGATCTGCTGGGGCTCGTGGGTGAACACTCTCAAACTCGCCGGGAACTGGCGGTTCGAGTTGTTCTATTGGGATTTCATACTGGGCGCGGCGGTGGTCGCGGGAGTGGCGGCACTGACATTCGGCAGCCTCGGTTACGACGGGTTCCTGTTCACCGACGACCTGATGCGAGCGGGCCGGCGAAACATCGTGCTGGGAATGGGCGCAGGCGCGATTTTCAATCTGGGGAACATGCTGGTGCTAGCGGCGGTCTCGGTGGCCGGAATGTCGGTGGCATTGCCTACGGGGCTTGGCGTGGCGCTGATCGTGGCCGGCATC
>PLEM01000367.1 GCA_003137035.1 Bryobacterales bacterium
CGCATCAGCGTCGACTTGCCCGCGTTGGTGTAGCCCACCAGGGCCGCCGTCGCCAGCGGCACCGCCTGCCGCTGCCGCCGCTGCACCGCCCGGCCGCTCCGCACCGCCTCCAGGTTCTGCTGGATTTTGGAGATCCGGTGCGCAATCCGGCGGCGGTCGGTCTCCAGTTGGGTTTCGCCAGGACCCCGCGTGCCGATGCCCCCGCCCAGCCGCGACATCTCCACTCCGTGCCCCGCCAGCCGCGGCAGCAGGTAGTTCAACTGCGCCAGCTCGACTTGAAGTTGCCCTTCCCGAGTCCGCGCCCGCAGCGCGAAGATGTCCAGGATCAACTGCGTGCGGTCCACCACCTTGCACCCCAGCGTTCGCTCGAGGTTGCGCTGCTGGGTGGGCGTCAGGTCGTGGTCGAAAATCACCACCTCGGCATCCTCGGCCTGCGCCCGCTGCGAAAGCTCTTCCAGCTTTCCCGACCCGATCAGGGTGGCCGCTTCCACCCGTTCCCGGGATTGCAGAATGCGGTCCACCACCCGCGCCCTCGCGCTCGCGGCCAGCACGCTCAACTCCTCCAGGGATTCTTCCGCGGAGTAGTCGAAGGCGCCGCCGGTGGTCGTGGGCCGGTTGCCTGCCCGCCTCTTCAGTTCCAGGCCGACCAGAATGGCGCGTTCTTGCACGGCGTCGGCCAAAGCGATGTCAGATCTCCGGAGTTTCCGGCGGATTCGGGTTTACGGGCTGCGGGCTTGCCGCCGCGCCCTGCCCCGCCACGGCCGGATATGCGTGGGCCGGCTTTGAAATCACCACGGTGGAGATGGCGTGCTTGAATATCAACTGCTCCTGGCTGTTGGATTCCAGGATCAGCGAGTACTTGTCGAAGCTCTTGATGCGTCCCGAAAGTTTCACCCCGCTCATCAGATAGATCATCAGGAAGGTCTTGTCCTTCCGCGCGTTGTTCAGGAAAGCTTCCTGGATGTTCTGCGCTGGCTTTTCCATGGTGTTTCCTTTGGCCCGCGCGCTTATTTTACCAGATTGCGACCCGCCTAAGCCTCTCCAGCCGCCGCGGACGCCGCCTGCTCCTCGCAGCGCACGCAGAACTCCGCCCACGGCACGGCCTCCAGGCGCTTCTCGCAGATGGCCCGATGGCAGCTCTGGCAGGTTCCGTAGGCGCCCGAGGCCAGCCGGACCAGGGCCGCCTCCAGGTTGCGAAGCAGTGCGAGCTCCAGCCGGTTCTGATTCATGAACAGCCACTCGTCATGGCTCTTCTGACACCAGTCCCCGAAGTCCAGCGGCTCGTCGAGTCGCAGCACGACCTCGGACGCCCGCCGCGCGGAGAGCCCCGCCCGGACCTCCTCGATCTTCTTTTCCAGCACGCGCCGGTAGTGTTCCAGCCCGGTGGCGCTGTGCGACGCATTTTCCTCGGTGTTTGGCACGGTCTGAACAAAATAGCACAACTTCCGCAAAAAGTCGCAAGAAAAAAGCAGCCTGTCCCCTGGTCCATGACCGCGAGACCTGGCGCCATTGGGAAACCGCTGGCTTGCGCGCGCGGCTCGGAGCCGAGCCACGACCGCAAGGGAGTGGTTCCCCGAGAAGGCACATCATCATACGGTCTGGACACCGGAACTCCCTTCCCCTGACCCCCGGCGCGACAATAGGAGGCATGGAGAACCGGGAAATCGCGCGCATGTTGGCCGAGACGGCGGACCTGTTGGAGATCGCGGCGGAAGATTCGTTTCGCATCCGCAGCTATCGCAACGCGGCCGCGGCCATTGAAGGTTGTCCCGAACGGGTCATGGACATCCTCAAGAACCCCGCGCGCAAGGTCACCGACATTCCCGGCATCGGCAAGGGGATGGCCGCAAATCTCGAGGAGATCGCCGCCCGCGGGTCCTTCGAGCGCCGCGACCAGATGCTGGCGAAGTATCCGCCCACCGCGCTTGAGCTGCTCAAGATCCAGGGCCTTGGGCCCAAGACCATTGGCCTTCTCTGGGAGCACTACCGCGTCAGCACCATCGACGACCTCGAGCGCATCTGCCAGGAGCACAAGCTGCGCCTGCTCCCGCGCCTGGGCGCCAAGCTCGAGGAGAAAGTCCTGCGGTCGATCGCCAGTTACCGGCAGCGAGCGGGCCGGTTCCTGTTGAGCTTCGCCGATGAAGTGGCCGGCGAACTGGTTCGCTACCTCGGCGAGACGCCGGGCGTCGACGCGGTCACGCCCGCCGGAAGCCTGCGTCGCGGTAGAGAGACGGTCGGCGACCTGGACCTGTTGGTGACCGGCCCCGACGCCGCCCAGGCGCTCGACCGCTTCGTCGCGCATCCCGAGGTGAGCGAGGTGCTCGGCAAAGGCCCCAACAAAGCCAGCGCGAGATTCGGCCCCCAGTCGATTCAGGTGGACGTCCGAGCGCTCGCCAAGGAAAGCTACGGCGCGGCGCTGCAGTACTTCACCGGCAGCAAGGACCACAATATCGCGTTGCGCGCGCGCTGCCTCAAACTGGGCTACACGCTGAACGAATACGGGCTCTTCCGCCTCGATGACAACACCAGGGTGGCCGGCGAATCCGAGGAGGGGATCTACCGGAAGCTGGGCCTGGCCTGGATTCCGCCGGAGCTGCGCGAGAACCACGGCGAAATCGAGTGCGCCGCAGAGGGCCGGCTGCCCCGCCTGATAGAGCCCGAGCAAATCCGCGGCGATTTGCACATGCACACGGTGGAAAGCGACGGCCGCGCCGCCCTGGAAGAGATGGCATCCCACGCCAAGGCGCTGGGCTACGAGTATGTCGCGGTGACCGATCACTCCAAGGCGCTGGCCATGGCCAACGGTCTCGACGAGCGGCGCGTGATGGCTTTTGCCGAGCAGGTGCGCGAGCTGGACCAGGACGCGCTCGGCATTCACGTCTTCTCGGGCATCGAGTGCGACATTCGCAAGGACGGCGCGATGGACCTGGCCGACGACGCGCTGGCCTCGCTGGACCTGGTGATCGGCAGCGTGCACAGCTACATGAACCAGGAAGCGGCGGAGATGACAGACCGCCTGCTGCGCGCTCTCGAATGCCCATACCTGGGCATCCTGGGGCATCCCACCGGGCGCCTGCTGCTGGCGCGCGAGCCGTTCGCGTTCGATTTCGAGCGCGTGGTCGACGCGGCTGCCCGCCGCAACGTGTGGCTGGAAATCAACTCGAGCCCCGAGCGCCTCGACCTGCACGACACCCTTCTGCGCGCCGCCAAGGCACGTGGCGCCCGCTTCGTCATCTCCACCGACGCCCACCATCCCCAGCACCTGCTCAACATGCGCTACGGCGTCACCATGGCGCGCCGCGGCTGGCTGGAGGCGGCCGATGTGGTGAATACGTTACCATTGAGGGAGTTCAGAAAACAGCTCGTAGCTCGTGGCTCGTAGCTCGAAGCAGGAGCGCGGCGCGCACTCACTACGGGCTGGTTCGCACTATGCCATCCACTCTTGACGGGCTCAACATCCCTATCCAAAGACACACCCTGGCTAACGGCATGCGCGTGATCTTCTCCCAAGACAATGCCGTGCCGGTGGTGGCGGTCTACATCGTTTACGGCGTCGGCGCGCGCGACGAGGAGAGAGGCCGCACGGGGTTCGCGCACCTGTTCGAGCACATGATGTT
>PLEM01000366.1 GCA_003137035.1 Bryobacterales bacterium
GAGGTGCGGAACCCGTCGAAGAAATGCAGGAACGGCACGCGAGCTTCCAGCGTGGCGGCGTGCGCGATCAGCGCCGTGTCCATGGCTTCTTGCACCGAGTTCGAGGCCAGCAGCGCAAAGCCCGTCTGGCGCGTCGCCATCACGTCGCCGTGGTCGCCGAAAATCGACAGCGCATGCGTGGCTACCGTTCGCGCAGTCACGTGGATTACGCCCGCGGTGAGTTCCCCGGCGATCTTGAACATGTTCGGGATCATCAGCAGNNCCGCCCTCGCTCTGCATCTCGATCACCGTGGGGATGGCGCCCCAGACATTCGGTTTCCCTTTCGCGGACCATTCGTCCGCCCACTCGCCCATGTTCGAGGAAGGGGTAATCGGGTAGATCGCGCAAACCTCACTCACGTGGTACGCAGAGTAAGCCGTCGCTTCATTCCCGTCGATAGTGACTGTTGGTCTGGTCATTGTGTTTCGATCTTCTTCTTGGATTAATCCTTCGGTGGCGCGAACCGTGCGTCCGCCCCACGGTGAGGGAGCGATTGTTAAATCTTAGTATAGGACTTTTTGGTCCGATACCGTGGGCGAAACCCGTAGCAATGCCGTCTGCCCGTGATTGACAATAGGCACGCAGGGGGCCACCGGAAGGCTCCCCTAAGTCGCTGTAAAACCGGGGCTTTGTTCCGAGCCGCGACCGCAAGGGAGCGCTCCCCTTGGGTGAAATCCCCCACCCTCGGGGGACATGTCGCAGACTCCCCTTACTGCCGCAACGTGACTGTCGTACCCGGAGGGCTGCACACCTTCCGCCCGGTGGAGAGGTCCAGGCCGCAAAGCACCACATCGGCGGTCATCGGTACGAAGTCCGCGGGGACCCGGATGTTCACCTGCTCGACCCCCAGTAGCGTGGGCGCGGGCCCGGCGTACTCCAGCGCGGTCATCTCGCGGCCGCGGATCTGCGCCGTGATGGCGCCCGCCTCCGTGGGCAGGCCGGTGGCGAACACCACGATCACGCTGCCGATCGCGGCGGGGTTCGAGCCGCTATTCACCGAGAGGTCCTGATTCAAAATGCCGCCAGGGAAAATGCCTGGATTGACCGGCGTCAAGGACGCCGTGACGGGCGCACTGGCCACCCCGTCAACGGTCACGACCACCTGGGCGCTGGCGCGAGACCCAAGTTCGGGCGGAACCAGCAGGTTGATCTGCGTGTAACTGGTGTAAAGCAGCTTCGCCGCGAGATTGTCGAAGGAGACCGCAACCGCATCTCCCTCCAGCTTGACGCCTTTGAGCATCGCCAGCGAACCCGGGGCCACCGGACCGGTCACATACGTGGCAGCGTGGCCGATGCTGTCGATCCGGGGGCCGGGAAATGGCACTGTAACGGTCAACTTCACCGGCACACTCCGCGAGCCGGCGTACGGCCCGGCATCGATAATCAAGGCGCCCTCGTACACTCCCGGCGCCAGGTTCTTCGGCGACACCGTCAGCCACACGTTCCCTCCGGCGGTGTCCGCGTTCACTCCGATCCAACCGGCGCCGCTCTTGTAGCTCACCGACACACTCCACTCCAAGGCCCCTCCGCCGCCGTTGCGGACCGCGAACGATGCGCCCTGATCCCGCGAGCCGGCCTCCGCCGTGAATTCCAGCGCGGGAGCGTTTACTGCCAGCGAGGGAAACGATGCGCAGTCGCCGTGCAGCACGCAATCGGAAGGCGGGACCGCGGCAACGTAGCGCGGTATGGGGTCGGTCGCCGTGGGCTGGGCCACGGTCGAGACCGGCCCGAGCATGACCGTCTGGTTGCCGAGCGGGCTGTAGTCGCTGGTGGGAGCCAGTCCCACGAAGGTGGGGATCTCGGCACTCTCGCGGATAAACGCCAGCGGATCGGCGTCCAGCACCTCGTAAACCACCTGTGCGGCGCCGTTGACCAGCGTTATCTCCGAGGCGCTGTCCAGCGTAACCGTGCCGGATCCTGGAGCGCCGGGCGTGTAGACCGGGAGGCCGCCCGCTCCGTTCGCATCCGCGCCGTCCACCCGGGCCAGCAACAGCGAGCCGGTCCCGCCCGGCGTGTAAGCCCCGCCCGAGGGGGCCAGCGCCAGCGCGCCCGCCGAGGTGGGTCGCGTCGCGTCCGAGCCGGCCACCACATCCGGGACGAACAGGCGCGCGTCGGCTCGAAAACCGGAGTAACGCAGCAGCACCCGCACGCCGGAGTCGGCGCCAGGCCGCCGCTTTTCGAAGGCGCCCTGGAATCCCGCAGTCACGCGCATGGTGGAGGACCGCGTGCCCGCTGCAATCAGGCCCGACATCGAAATCGTGGCCGGCACGGGCGAGCCATAGCAGGCGGAGATGGTGGCCGAGGTGTTGTCGGCGGCCAGCCCGCGAGCCGGCAGGCCCACCGTCACCACGTTCTGCCGGAAGAAGATCTGGTTCCCGCTATCCCCAAGCCACGCCGTAATGGGGCTCGGATTGTCGATGCCCTGCTGGGCTACCGCGCCGCGCAGGTTGCCGATGCGAAACGAGAGCGCACCCGATGCGGGCACCGTGACGTTCATTCCGTAGAATCCGATTCCCGCCCCCGTGAGGATCGCCACGGCCCCCGCCGAGGAAGGCGGCGCGGAGCTCGACTCGACGGTCAGGGTCGCATCCACAACACCGTTCGCGGACAAGCGGTTGGTGACCGGCACGGACAGGAACACGAACAACGGTCCGCTGACCGTCGCGCCGGGCGTGCCGCCCGTGCAGGAGACCAGAACATCGCCCAGCGGCTCGGCCAAACCCTCCGAACGAACCTGCATGGGGACAGCGCCCACCGTACAGGTCAGAAGAGAAGTGTCCGCAGTCGCGGTCGCAGCGGACGCAAAAAGTGAAAAAGCCAGAATTCGGCCAATGTTCGACATATCGCACCTCCCAAAACGCTCAATTCGATGCTGGCCGTGAAGGGGAACCTGAGCTGGCGAAGAAGGACATCGACTGGGGCCAGCGAAACGCGGGCGGGCACTTTGATTATGGCACCCTGAAACCTCTTGTCAAGGGGGGGCGTTCCAGACCTGTGAAAAATCGCCGGGCAAGCTGCTGATGCTCCGTGTGGGACATGCTTTAGCTTGTCCTCTTCGGTTCTACAAGGCGACTCTTTCACAGTCCCGCGAGGGAGCGGTTCTACTCGGCCGGCGGGGCCGCGTGCCCGCCACGGTCCCTCACCACCCGTACAGATCGAAGAGCATCCGGTCGATTTCCGGATCGCCCCGGAACTCTTCCAGGAGTTTGCAGCCGGTAACGAGCGGCGAAAACGGGGGCGTGGACTCGGCTACCGCGGCCGCCAGCGCGCCGCCGATCTCGACGATGCGCTCGACCGGGAAGCCGCCCGCGCCGATCAGGGCGAGGATTCTGTAGGGACCGAGTTTGTCGTCCACAGACCGTGACATCGAAGGAACCAGCCCAGTTCATCCGATTGGGAACATCGATAGGGCTTGGTTGGTACTTGCGGCGTCTATGGTCGCGTTACCAGCCCTCGTGAGCGCCTCTCGGCCTTGCAAGGGTCCACGGGCGCATCCAGATTCGAGGAATTGGAGTACTTCCAGTCCGCCGGATTCGCGGGCGGTTTGAAATCCCGGGTGTCGAAGACTCGCCACTTTCCCCCGGGCGGCTTGACTTGAAGCTGCAGCGCGACGTGAAAACGAGGCCCTTGGAAGTAGCTGACGCGCATCTCGTGAATTCCACCTTCCAGCCGGACGCTTCCATTCACAGTCAAGGGTGGGTGCATGCAATCGTTGTCGATGATGCGGCGTTCGTCGATGTACATCGCCGACCCGTCGTCGGAAAGCAGTGAGAACGAATACTTCCCAGGCGCATCGATCCAGAACCTGGCGGTGTAGTCGATGGCGAACCACTCGAACCGATCGGTCACCCCCGGAAATCCCTCCCGGAAGTCGCGGGGCGGGACGTTCAGCCTCGTAGTGTAAATGTCGCCGATAGGCTCGAGCCGCTCGAACTTGGGCAGCTTGGTGTCACAACTGATGCCAGACTCGAGCTGTTCAAGGCCGGGCACAGGGACGCGGCCCAATGAAGGCTGCGGCTGACCGCCGAACGGACCGGGGAACCCCGGCCGCGCGAGCGGTTCTCTTGGCAGTTCATAGATTCGCCCGCAGAAACCAAACGGGGCCACCACGGTTACGCCGAAGGTGGCGGCGGACTCTCCGGTGACTTCAGGAGCCTGCGCCCAGCACACCCCCAACGCGAGCCATCCCGCAAGCACGTGGCAAAGCCTACGGCTCGCCGGCTTCATATCAATCCATCACCAGGCCGCCGTTCACGTGCAGATTCGCGCCCGTGATGTAGGCCGCCGCGTTCGAGGCCAGGAAGACGATCGCGGCGGCCACCTCCTCGGGCTCTCCGAATCGCCGCGCCGGAGTTTGCCGCATCCATTCCTCCTCGCGGCCGGCGGAGCGCTCCAGCAGCAGGTCGGTGCGGATGCGGCCGGGCGCAACCAGGTTCACGGTGATGCCGGCCTCCGCCACCTCCCGCGCCAGCGAAAACGTCAGCCCGAGCAATCCCGCTTTCGCCGCCGCGTAGTGCGCGTGGTTCTTCGAGCCCGTATACACCACTTGCGAGGAGACGTTGACGATCCGTCCCCACTTGCGCTCCCGCATGTTCGCGAGGCACGCCCGGGCGCAGCGGAACGCCGCGCTCAGATGCAGCGATAGCGCATCTTCCCAGACCTCGTCGGCCATTCCTTCGACCGGGCCGTCCGTCATCTGGCCGGCATTGTTGATCAGGATATCGACCGGCCCGAGCGCCTTCTCCGCGCCGGCGATCACGCGCCCGGCCGCCTCCGGTTCCAGAAGGTTCCCGGGCAGAGTAACTGCCTCGCCGCCGCCGGAGCGAATCTCCCGCGCCACTTCTTCCGCCAGCGCCCCGCTCCGGAAGTAGTGCACGCCGACCCGCGCGCCGTGCGCCGCCAGCGCCAGGCAGGTGGCCCGTCCAATGCCCCGGCTGCCTCCGGTGACCACCGCCACCCGGCCCGCGAGATCCAGGTCGATCCCCACTTACGCGACCTCCACCCAGGCGTGCTTTTGCGAACTCTCCAACACCTTCTCGAGCACCCGCATCATCTGGTAGCCGTCCGCGAAGGTCGGGTATTCCACCGGCGCCGAGCGGTCCGCCACGGTCGCGTAGAACCGCCGGAAGCACTGCTTGTGCGCGTCGTCGTAGCCCTCGCTGTGGCCGCCTGGCAGATCGGCGTAACTTTTCGCCCCCTCCGCCAGCAGCGACGGGTCCTTGATGAGGATCTGGTTGTTGCTGTTCCGCTGGCCGATCCACAGCTCGTCCGGCCGCTCCTGGTTCCAGATCACCCCCGCCTTGGTCCCGTAGATCTCCACTTGCAGCCGGTTCTTGCAGCCCACATTCACCTGGCTGGCCGTGAACGCTCCGCGCGTGCGCTCGCCCATCCGCACCAGCACCGCGCCGAAGTCCTCGGTCTCGATAGGGACCTCGTCGAAGTCTTCCGGCCGCAGCGTCTTTCCTGCGAAGGTCTCCACCGCCATCTTGGGACGCTTGCGAGTCTTGTGAAAGATCTGCAAGTCCGCGCACAACGCCGTAATCTTCTGCCCGGTGATGTGCTGCACCGTGTCCATCCAGTGCGAGCCGATATCGCCCATCACCCGCAGCGGGCCATTGTCCCCGGCCACAATGCGCCAGTTCCAGTCCGTGTCGTACAGCAGCCAATCCTGCGAGTAAGTGCCCTGCACCACCAGGATCTCACCCAGCTCGCCGCTCTCCCGCATGCGGCGCATGTGCTGCACTAGCGGATAGGAACGCAGGTTGTGGTTCAGGCAGTTCGCGAGACCGGTCGCCCGCGCGACCTCCACCAGCTCGCGCGCCTCCGCCGCCGACACCGCCAGCGGCTTCTCGCACAGCACGTGCTTGCCCGCCAGCAGCGCCTCCTTGCATATCGGAAAGTGCGTGGCGTTGGGAGTGCAGACGTGCACCGCCTCGATCTCCGGGTCCCTCAGCACCTCGCGGTAGTCCCCCGTGACCTTGTCGATGCCCACCTGCGCGCCGAAGGACGCCGCCAGCTCCGCGGTTTCCCCGGCCACGGCGGCCACCTCGACATTGCCCAGCCGGCGGATCGCCTCGGTGTGCACCCGCCCCATGAATCCAGTGCCGATGACGGCAGTCTTGATCTTGCGCATAGAGTCCTGTTCCGAGTCCTTTCCCACAGTCAATGTAGCATCAGGCTCACGGAGCCGTCTACGCTTTGGCCGTGATCGGCATCATCCCGAGCCCTCCCGCCATGGCTACCACGCTCGCTCCGACCCGGGTGCAGCTCCACCTGACGCTGAGGCTGGGCGAGGGGGCCGCAGCCAGGCTAGCCCGGGGTGGTAAGGCCGGCCGCATAGATCTACGGCGCGATCACAAGGCGCCCAAACTTGCCACCTTGCTCGGTAAGCCAGAGATTGCCGTCCGGCCCTGCCGTGATCCAATCGGTGCTGCTCCCAGAACGCACCGAAGGTGATGGTGTGGTCCCCCGCCGGAGCATCGGTTGTCGTCCAGGTGGTCCCCGAGCCTGGATAGATGGCCGGGCCTGAGATGGTGAAGGTGTGCGTGCCCGCTGCCAGCGGCCCAGCACACGATCTCCGCACCGTCGCCCTGAACACCGTCTGGATGAGCGAGGAAGCCTGCCAGATGGTCGCTTCCCCCAACCCTGTACAGCAGCGCGCCTTGGACCTGTTGAAATTCCCCTGCCCAGGGTAGCGTGCCCCGTAGGCAACCGTCGGTGTCGGGCCTATCTTCTGGTTCATCCGCCACGTCCTGCTCATCGAGGTTGGGGACGTCGGTTTAGAAGCTTCTGGACAGTGTGTCGCTCTTCCGCCCGTCCGGAGCAACTAACTCGACATAGTATATCGCACCTGTAGTTCCACTGATGTTAGCGAATGCGGTGTCGTAAGCCATCGTGCCGCTGGTCGCTCCGGGAGTACGGCCCGTCGGGGTGATGGTATAGTTGTCCCCCTTCAGCGTGCCGGAGAAGGTGAGCAGCTCAATTGCGCTCAGCGATCCCGAGGAAACCGCCCCGGTCGGATCCGTGTAGTCGACAGTGACGTGCAGCCGCAGCGTGGTACCGGGGTTCTCCGCCGAAACCCGGAGGTTGGAGATGCGGAAGGTGGAAACGTTCAGATGGTAGTCCGACGATTTCCAGTCGCCCGGCGCGGTCAGGTTGCAGATCCGCTCGGTAGGAGGAGCGTCCGCCGCCACTCGGATGGTCAGGTCGATTTGGGTGTCCGTGGGGGTAAATGGGTCAACCGCGATTCCGGTGTTGGGCGTGCACGCCAGTTGATTCACTTGCGCCAACAGGGTTCCCTTGAATTGCCAGGTCACGATACCGCCCGGCGAAACCGTCGTGAGCGAGGGGCCGCTGGTGATATTCGGTAGTGGCCCCGTCAAGGTGAACGCAAGGTGATTCGACGCTCCGGCGCTGGTAACGACCCACAACCAGCGCGCGCCCAGCGCTGCGCTGCTCGCAATCGCCAACGTGCCCTGCACCGATGTCGCCGTAACGGTCAAATTCGACAGTGTGAGGCCGTCCTGGTTATCCCAGACCACCTGCCCGCCGGTTAGATTTGTGCCGTTGATGGTGAAGTTACTGATGGTCTGTCCGGGCTGGCCCGAGGTGGGTGAGATCGAGGCGATTCCCGGACCCGGAAGCGGCACGTAGGTCGCGGTGAAGGCGATGGTTCCGCCGGCGCCGAGGGTCTTGGTCTGAGCGGAGGGCGTGGCGTAGCCCGCGAGCGCGCCGTAGGTGATGGTGTAGTCTCCCACCGGAGCATTGGTTGTCGTCCAGGTGGTCCCCGAGCCGGAATAGTTGGCCGGGCCTGAGATGGCAAAGCTGGCGGCGCTCAAGTTGGTCGCGACCTGGATCGAGCCGACCGGAGGCAGCGCCGCCATGCTCACCGTCAGCGCGTTGGCGGTCTTGCCGTCCACGGTGAGTGAGATGGACACGTCTCCCTGGCCGCGCAGGCTGCGCGGCAACTCGAGGTTGACCTGGTCCAGGCCCGCGAAGGTCCCTTGCGCGCCTGCATAATCCACCACTGTGGTCTGGCCGCCCACCGTGGCGTTGACGTTCACCAGGCTCGTGCGTCCCCGAATGCCCGTGCCGTAGATCACCAGGATGGTCTTGTCGGTCGCTTGTCCCATGTCGATGGGCACGCTCAGGTCGGTGGTGGTAAAGGAACCGTCGGCCGCCACCCGGATCGCTTGCCCGACCGCCTTTCCCTTGCCGT
>PLEM01000190.1 GCA_003137035.1 Bryobacterales bacterium
GTCGAATCGCGCACGGCCGACGTGTACACAGGGCCGTGCTTCGCCAACGGCGAAGCCTACCAGGTGGGCGACCTGGCGGTGTTCGGCTGGAGCATCCAGCAGGGTACCTGGGAAGGCGTGCCGCTGGACGGACTGTCCGTGGCCGGCGTAATCAAGGCCAGCGGGACACTGGGCATCGCCGGCGCGGAGTATCCGGTGAAGGCGGTGCTGATCGTGGATGAGCGGGCGAATCCGGAGCAGCGGCTGGCGCTCAGGAGCTTCGCGCAGCGGATGGGCGGCGGCCTGCTCGACGACGTCGTGCGCGTCGAGTACCAGCCGATCACTTTCACATTGCGGGACGACAATCCGCACTCGGCGCAGGCGGTGCTGAAAGCAGGCAAC
The DNA here is from genome assembly GCA_003137035.1 of Bryobacterales bacterium. GTDB lineage: Bacteria > Acidobacteriota > Terriglobia > Bryobacterales > Bryobacteraceae > Fen-330. The sequence goes on from PLEM01000190.1 coordinate 382, forward strand.
CTGGCGCAGGTGGCGACGCGGGCCATCACCAGCGCCGACGACATCTGCCATAACGAGGAGACGTTCTACCCGCCGCTGACCAAGCTGGACCACGCCATGCCCGCCTACACGCTGGCCAATCGGTACGAAGGCCAGGGATTGGGCACGGTGTGGAGCAGTCCGGGCAAGCGCAGCGCGTTCGTGGGCAGCTTCCACCTGGATGAGTAGAGGGATGAGTAGCGCGATCCGCCGCACTGGCACGCGTGATACCATCGGAATGCAATGAGTGGGAAACGCGCGCTAATCACCGGGATTACGGGCCAGGNNCTCATCACCGGCATCACCGGCCAGGACGGTTCCTACCTGGCGGAGCTTCTGCTAGAGAAAGGCTACGAGGTGCACGGCATGGTGCGCCGGGTCGCGCTGGAAGACCCGGAACACCGGCTGTCGCGCTTGCTGGGGGTGCTCGGGAAGCTGCACTTGCACGCGGCCTCGCTGGAGAGTTACGCCAGCATCCACACGCTCATCGAGAAGGTGCAGCCGGAGGAGTGTTACCACCTGGCGGCACAGAGCTTCGTGAGTTACTCGTTCGACGACGAGTTCTCGACGCTGAACGCGAACATCAACGGAACGCACTTCCTGCTGGCGGCGCTGAAGAACCTGGCGCCGCGGTGCCGCTTCTATTTCGCGGGGTCGAGCGAGATGTTCGGCCATGCCATCGAGGTGCCGCAGAACGAACTGACACCGTTTCACCCGCGTTCCTCGTACGGCATCAGCAAAGTGGCGGGCTTTCATCTCACCCGGAACTACCGCGAGGCATACCAGTTGCACGCCTCCAGCGGAATTCTGTTCAACCACGAGTCCCCGCGGCGCGGATTTGAGTTTGTCACGCGCAAGATCGTGGCGGGTGTGGCGCGGGTGGTGGCGGGCAAGGCAGACCAAGTGCGGCTCGGGAACCTGGAAGCGATGCGGGACTGGGGACACGCGCGGGAGTACGTGCAGGCGATGTGGATGATGCTGGCGCAGCCGGAGCCGGACGATTACGTGGTGGCAACCGGCGAGTCGCATTCGGTGCGGGAGTTTGCGGAGTTGGCCTTCGCCTGCGCGGGGCTGGACTACAACAAGCACGTGGTCGCGGACCCGAACTTGTACCGGCCGGCCGAGGTCAACGTGCTGCTGGGGGATGCGAGCAAGGCGCGACAAACCCTGGGCTGGCGGCACAGCATCGGATTCCGGGAATTGGTGCGCGAGATGGTGGAAAGCGAGTGCCGGCTGCTGGGAGTGGGCGAGAACGTGCTTCCGTGAGACTGGTAAGCGCCAGCCGGCGGACAGACATCCCAGCGTTCTACGCCGCGTGGTTCATGAACCGGGTCCGGGAGGGGTTCTGTAACTGGATCAATCCGTTCGGCGGACAGGTTTATCGCGTTTCGCTTGCGCCGGAGGATTGCGCGGGGATCGTCTTTTGGACGCGGTTTCCCGCGCCATTGCTGGGTGGGCTGGGCGAACTGCGGGCCCGCGGATTCCAGTTCTACTTCCACGTCACCATCAACGGGTATGAGCGGGAGTTGGAAGCGCGCAATCCGAACCTGAGGAACGCACTCCGGGCATTCCGGGTGCTGTCCGATGCGATCTCCCCGGCGCGGACGTTGTGGCGCTACGATCCCATCCTGCTATCGGAGAGCACGCCGGTGGAGTATCACCTGAAGCGATTCGCGTCGCTGGCCCGCGCACTGGAGCGTTACACCGAGCGCTGTACCTTTTCCTTCGCGGATTTCTACGGAAAGACGCGCCGGAACCTGGTGCGGGCCGGCGTGCGCTATGTTGATCCGGATCTCGAGACCAAGGTGTCCCTCGTGTCGCAGTTGAAGAGCATTGCCGGGGCGCACGGGATCGCGCTGTCCTCCTGCTGCGAGGACTCCGTGCTCGCGACCGGCGTGCGAAAGGCGCATTGCGTGGACTTGCAGCTTCTGCGCCCGGAGCTGGAGCTGAAACCGCGCCCCACGCGCCAGGAGTGCGGCTGCGTGGAAAGCGTGGACATCGGCGCGTACGATACGTGCGGATTCGCCTGCGTGTATTGCTACGCCACCAACAGTTGGGAAGCCGCGCGACAGCGCGCGCGACGCCACGACCCCGACGATCCGGCGTTGTGGCGGCCGGCGAGGACAGGGCTGGAGCCCTATCCTACGCCATCGCAATCTGCTGCACCGGCGCCTGGGGCGGCGGCAGCACCGGATTGAACTGGACCGAAACCAGTTTGGAGACGCCGGGCTCCTGCATGGTGACGCCGTAGAGCGCCTGGGCCGCTTCCATGGTTCGCCGGGCGTGCGTGATCACGATGAACTGCGTCCGCCGGGACATGTCCGAGATCAAGCGTGCCAGCCGCTGAATGTTGGGCTCGTCGAGCGGGGCGTCCACTTCGTCCAGGATGCAGAACGGGCTGGGCTGGTACTTGAAGATGGCCATCAGCAGCGCCAGCGCGGTGAGGGCCTTCTCGCCGCCGGAGAGCAGCAGCACGTTCTGGAGGCGCTTCCCGGGAGGCGAAGCGACGATGTCGATGCCGGACTCGGCCGCGTTGGCTTCGTCGGTGAGCCGCATCTCGCCCGTGCCGCCGCTGAACAGCGTCGTGAAAAGCTCGCGGAAATGCTCGTTGATGGCCGCGAACGCCTCCGAGAAACGCCGCTTGGATTCGACGTCGATATCCTGGATGGCCTTCTCGGTGTCGCGGATGGAATCCAGCAGATCCTGGCGCTGCGTGTTCAGGAATTCATAGCGCTCGTGCGCCAGGCGATACTCCGCCAGCGCCTCGGGATTCACCGGGCCCAGAGCTTCGATGCGCCGGCGAATCTCCTCGTACCGGCCTTCGATCTCGGCCAGCCCGTCGGCGTCCGGAACGGTTTCTTCGTCACCGGCCAGTTCCTCCACGGGGATGCCGAGTTCCTTGCGGCTGGACTCGTCCAGGAACTTCAGCTCGGTCTGGCGTTTCACCAGCTCGACCTCGATGTGCGAGCGCGATTCCTGCGCCTGCTGCACATCCAGGCGCAACTGCTTGAGGGTCTCCTCGATCGCGGCCAGCTCAGCCCGGAGTCTTACTTCCTCCCCGGCCAGGCGGTCGGCTTCGAGCGCGGCCTGCGAGTGTTCTTCGGAAAGGACGGCGGCGCGCTCGTCGAGCTCGATGTTGCTGGCGAGCAGGCGGGCGCGCTCGAGACCGAGTTGCTCGAGATCGCGGGCGACCTCCTGGCCGCGCGCAGTCAGCTCAGTGAGCTGGGACTCGATGCGGGCCATGGCGGCGCGCTCGGCGCGGCAGCGTTCCTCGAGGCCGGCCATCTCGACGCGCAGAGCGGAGTGATCCTCGGCGACGCGCGCGACCCCGGCTTTCAATCCCTCCAGCTCCTCGCGCACCGCCTGGAGCGCTTGCTCGTGTTCGCTCCTGGCGCGCTCCTTCTGTTCCACCGCGGCCTGGTCCCGGCGGCGCTGCGCCATCGAGCGCTCGCGCTCCTTGGCCAGGCGGTCGAGCTCGAGGCGCGCCACGGAGATTCGCGAACCGGCGCGGGAAAGCTCGTCGGCCAGCTTGCGCATTTCGTGGTCCAGCGCCAGCGCTTCTTTCTCCTGGTTCTGCTGGGCGCCCCGGAGGCGTTCGGTTTCCTGCTCCAGCCGCGCGATGTCGCTCTCCAGATCCTCGATCCGCGCGGTGGTTTCGTCGAGCTGCTTCTGCCGCGCCAGCACTTGCGCTTTCACCTCCCGCAGCTCGCGCTTGAGTGCCAGCGGGCCGCTGGAAGTTTTCCGGCCGCCGCTCACGGCGTGGCCGTGATAACAGACTCCATCGGGCAGCAGGAAATAGAAATCCGGGTACTCGAGCGCGAGGCGCTGCGCGGAAGCGCGGTCGGTGGCCACAAAGCACTGCGCGAGGCGCCGCAGGCACTGGACGTCGGAACTGGCGAACCCGTTGGTGAGACGAAGCACCTGGCTGAGCCGTGCGGCTATGCCCGCCGACTCATCCACCGGCGGCGCGGGCGAGCGCCCGTTGGTTGACTTCGCGGCCGGCTCCGGATGCACCAGGAATGTAGCGCGGCCTTCCCCGCTGCCGCGCATCACCTCGATGCCGCACTCGGCCTGCCGCCAGTCCCGGACCACGATGTATTCCAGTTCCTCGTGCAGGAATTCCTCGGCCGCCTTCTCGTAGGCCGGCTCGACCTCGACGAAATCAGCCAGCACACCGAGCGGGTGCAGCTCCTGGGCCTGACCGCGCTCGATGGCGGTGAACAGCCGCTTTACGGAATCCGTGGTGTAGGCGCGATGGGAGAGGATTTCCTCGAGCGAATCGCGGCGCGCCTTGAGCCGCGAGAACTCCGAGCGCTCCCGGTCGAGGAGGCGGCGGGCCTCGGCCAACTCGGCTCTGCTGTCCGCCAGCTCCTGCTCGAAGCGGGCGCGCATGTCGGAGATCGACTCCAGCTCCATCTGCCGCGCGGCCTGCTTGGTGGAGAGCTCGGCTCGGGAGGCTCCGATCCATTCCAGGTCGGCGGCGGCCGCCTGCTCCTCTTTCTGGGCCTTGGCGGCGTCGCGATCGAGCGCGGCCAGGTAGGTGTCGATCTGCCCGAGCTGGTTCTTGAGCGAGGAAGCCTCGCCCAGCAGCCGGAGCACGGTCTGACGCGAGCTCTCGATTCCGCGCTCGCGCTCCGCCAGCGCGGCCTGCAGCGCGTCGCGCTCGCGCCCTTTGGCCTCCAGCCGCTGGCTCGCAACCCCGGTTTGCACGTCCTGCTCGGCAACGCGCCGCCGGCCCACCGCGAGCTCTTCCCCGAGTCGGCCGAGGCGCCCGTCCAGCTCCTGGGATTCAGCCTCGCTCTGGGTCATCCGCTGCTCGATGGAGCCGATCTGCTTCGCCTGATAGTCCAGCCGCCCGCGCACGCGCTCCAACTCCAGATTAAGCTCAGATTGCCTCTTGCGAGCTTCGGTGAGTTGGGCTTCGGTCTGGTAGCCTTGCGCTTGCGAGCGGCCAGATTCCTGCTCCCTGGCGCCGGCTTCGGCGGAGAGCGATTCGAGAAGGGCGGTGGCCAGGCCCAGCTCCAGGGCGATCCTGGCGGCCTCGCGCTCGAGCATCTTATAACGCCCCGCGAGAACCCGCCGCAACTGGGCGTTCATCTCCGCCTTCAGCTCTTCGTAGCGGCGCGCCTTGGCGGCCTGCCGCTTGAGCGAATTGGACTGGCGGCCCACCTCTTCGAGTATGTCGAAGACGCGCTCGAGGTTGTGCTTGGCGCCCTCCAGCCGGGCCTCGGCGAGGCGGCGGCGCGACTTGAACTTGGAAACGCCCGCGGCTTCCTCGACCACCGCGCGGCGATCCTGCGGACGGGAGCTGAGGAGCTGGCCGATGCGGCCCTGCTCGATGATGGCGTAGGACTCGGGGCCGAGCCCGGTACCCATGAAGACGTCCTGGATGTCCCGCAGCAACGCGCGCCGCCCGTCGATCAGGTACTCGCTCTCCCCGGAGCGGAACAGGCGGCGGGTAAGGGTGATTTCCCTCTCGCCATGCTCGACGCCATGGCCGTTGGTGGAGACGCCGTTGGTCGAGGCGCCGTTCGTGCCGTTCACCGGCCCGGCGGTCCCATTCGTCTTCCCGTTGGTCACGCCGTTGGTCACGCCATTGGTCCCACCGTTGGCTTTGGACGCGACCTCCAGGAAGTGGAACCCCGGGTCGACCATGGTGATGGTCACCGAGGCCAGGCTGAGCGGTTTGCGGTCGCGGGTTCCGGCGAAGATCACGTCCTCCATGCGTGCGCCACGGAGGGTCTTGGCGGACTGCTCGCCGAGCACCCAATTGATGGCATCGGCGAGGTTGGACTTTCCGCAGCCGTTGGGGCCGACAATGGCCGCTACCCCGGAGCCGGCAAAGCGCAGCTCGGTGCGATCCGCGAAGGACTTGAACCCCTGAATCTCGACACGTTTGAGTTTAAGCAAGGCTCGCTTTCTCCTCAGTCAAACGGACAATTTTCCGGGACCCAACAAGGTCCCGGTCTCGGGGGATGAGACCATGGTAAACGGGAATGGGGAAAAAGTAAAGCACCTTGAGTACACCATAAGGGGTCAAGCCAAAAACCGGCCCAATGTGTTGTGGCCTACACGCGCTAGGCAGGCCGTATCCCCTGCCCCACGGAACCTCTCCCTGGCTCCATTCTAACCACCTTGGGACGCAGCTCCAAAAAAAGTCCGGCGGTGTCCACAAGTGGAATCGATTGTGGTATAGCAAACAGTATAGACATGCAACCGCACCCTATCCCCTACGTTCCCTTCCGCACCTTCCTGGCCGCCCTGGAGACCCTCGAGCGGGCCTGCCCCAACCAGCTCGACCGTTCCGTCTGGCCCTCCTATTCGGGAGCGATTCAGGGTCAGTTGCTGGGGGCGTTCCGCTTCCTGGGCCTCATGGACGAGTCCCATTGCCCGACCGCGGAATTGCGAGACCTGATTGGAAAGAAGGACAGCCGGCGCGCGCTGCTGCGGCGCCTTCTGGAAAAGAACTACGCTCCGCTGGTGGCGCTGGATCTGAGCCGCACTTCCCCGCACCAGCTCGAAGAAGCCATGCGCCAGTACGGGCTCACCGGCGCCACCTACAAGAAGGCCCTGTCGTTCTTCCTGCAAGCGGCGCAATACTCGGGAATGCCGCTCTCGGTGCTGTTGCGGTCGAAGATTCGCGGCGCAGGGGGCGGCGGCCAGCGGAGGCGCCATGCGCCGGCAACGGACGCCCCGGCGGTCGCGAAGAGCGTCCATCTGAAAAGCGGCGGAACCGTAACGCTCACCGCGGTTGTGGATCTGTTCTCGCTCAGCGCCGCCGACCGCGAGTTCGTCTTCCAGTTGATCGACAAGGTGCAGAGCTACGAGGAATAGTGGAACGAAAAAGGGGCAGGCCGCAGCCTGCCCCGCTTTGCCTACGAGTTGGGTGAGCGTTACTCCGCTTCGAAGCTCTCGATGTCGCCGGCCTCGGTGAGGCCGCCGGAGTAATGCAGCCGGGTTTCGTCCGCGTAGCCCTCGATGCCATCGGGCGGCGGCGCCTCGGCTTCGGCCATCAGTTCCTCTTCCATGTCCTCGCCCGCGATCTTCACCCGGCGGTAGTATTCCATGCCGGTGCCGGCCGGGATCAGCCGGCCCATGATCACGTTCTCCTTCAGGCCCCGCAGGTAATCCACCTTGCCGTTGATGGCGGCTTCGGTCAGCACGCGGGTGGTTTCCTGGAAGGACGCGGCGGAAATGAACGAATCGGTCGAGAGCGACGCCTTGGTGATGC
>PLEM01000210.1 GCA_003137035.1 Bryobacterales bacterium
AGCACATCGTAGCGGTCGAACGCGAGCGTGCGCCCCGGGATGTTCTCCTCTTCGATCGCCGACTGCAGCTTTTTCGTGCCTTGCAGTTCTGCGATGACGGGAGCCGCGTTCCCCAGCAGGCGGAAATTCGCGGCCATGTCCGTGAAGCGGGGGCCAAAATCGCCGACAGCGGGCTGGTCGATCCCCACGCCGAACTGCGCAAACCCGAGCGCCGAGTATTCGCCGATGGCCATGAAGCAGTAGCGCGCAAACTCCATGCCCCGTCCCGTCTCGACGATCAGCAGCGGGTTGTCGCGGCGAGCGTATCGCGAAAGGATGGTCCGGTAGATTACCGCGGAGCGGTGGTAGATGTCGGGCGCGATGAGATCGATGGCGGGCGCTGCGGCTTTCCAGAGGTCCAGCGTGTGCGATTGACCGCCGCCGCTTGGGTAGCTGTCGCCCGGGCGGTCGAAGTCGTAGAACCGGTCGTTGGTCCCNNTCTTCCGCGAACTGGCGGCCGAAGACCTGCGCCCAGGTTCCGGGCTTCTTCTTGAGCGCAGCCGCGAACTCCTCCGGAACCGGCCCGTTGAACAGCTTGTTGGCTTCCAGAGAATGATCGCGCGCGGGTCCCACGATGCCGGGTTCGTTCTCCACCTGGACAAGGATCACGGTCCGATCCTTCTCGTCGATTTCCCGGATATGCTTCATCAAGGCTGCGAAGGCCTTGCGGTCGGCCTCCAGGGTCGCTGCCCCATGCGGCGAAAGCGAATTCGACGCCTTTCCGTCCCCATCCAGCGCCTTTGGGAATCGCGCGGGGTTGGACGTGATCCAGTCGGGGAGGTAGGTGGTCTCGTCGCCCTTCCACGAGCCGAACCAGAGCACAATGGCCCGGAGAGCGTGCGCGCGAATGTCGCGGACGATCCGGTCGACCGCCGTGAAGTCGAACTTGCCCTCTTGGGGCTCGATCAGCTTCCATGGAACTGGAAACTCGACGGTGTTCGCGTGGTACGACTGGAAGCCGGGCAACACCTTGGCCATTTCTTCCGGGACGAACACACGGTTGTCGACCTGTCCCCCCAGCATAAGGAAAGGCTTGCCATCGACCAGCAGGCTGTACCTGGCGCCCTTCTTGACCAATTGTGGAATTGGCCTGCCCTGCGCGAGCGCAAGGGAAGCGGCAGCGGTCAGGACCAGCGACAACGTGGCGAATTTGCGCAGCATGGTGGACCTCCTCATTCTCCAAAGGTTCCCCATTCGGGGATCGCGGTCGAGATTCAGCATAGACCCTTTGACCTCTTGAGACAACCACACCCGGTTCTCGGGTTTACGGAGCGTTGCGGAGGCGCCCAGGAGTATACTGTACGGATGGCCGGGACGCCCAGACCAAATCCCGGCGCTAAGGAGAGAACATGATTGATCTTCCGGTTTCCCGCCGGCTGTTTCTGTCGTCGGCAGCCGTTACCCCGGCCCTGGCAGTTTCGGATCGCATCGCGGAGTTCGTTCCACCGCCCGAGCGCGTGCGGATCGTAGCGGCGGTTTCCCAGTCGGTGGTCCCGGCCCCGCAGTACAACGCGGAAGAGGTGAAGCAGATTACGTCCCAGGGGAAGAACGTCGAGCTGATCCTGCCGAAGTCCCGTGAGGAGTTGGACAAGGCGCTGCCCGAGGCCGACGTCGTCTTCGGGGCAGTCAACCCCGAAATGTTCGCTATGGCGAAGAAGCTGCGGTGGCTGCAGGCAACCGAAGCCGGCATGGACAGGCTGCTGTTTCCGGAGCTGGTCAAGAGCGACGTCGTGATAACGAACATGGCGCGAATGTTCGCGCCGGCCATCTCGGAAACGGGGATCGGGATGCTGCTGAGCCTGACTCGCGGCTTCGTCAAGTTCTACTTCCCTCAATTCCAGCAGCGGGCCTTCAAATCCGAGCGGAACCTGGTGGAGGTCGAAGGGATGACCGCGGGGCTCGTTGGAATGGGCGGGATCGGTCAGTGTTTCGCCACCAAGCTGCACTACGGTTTCAACATGAAGATCCTGGCGACCGATGCCAAGCCCATGGCCAAGCCGGTCTTCGTGGACACTCTGCGGGAGCCGGGCTGGTTCATGGAAATGGTTCCGCAAGTGGACGTCCTGATTGGCGCTGCGCCGGCCACCACCCAAACCGCCAACATCTTCAACGAGAAAGTTTTCCGGTCGATGAAGAAGACAGCTTACTTCCTGGGCATGTCCCGGGGCGCCCTCACGGACGAGGACGCGCTGGCGAAGGCGCTGCGGGAAGGCTGGATCGCCGGAGCCGGACTGGACGTGACGAAAGCCGAGCCGTTGCCGGCCTCCAGCCCGCTTTGGGATTGCCCGAACCTGATCTTGACCTGCCACAGCTCGGGCTTCGCGCCGCAGCGCCGGGTCCGTCTGATGGGGCTGCTGGCCGACAACGTCCGCCGTTACACGAGCGGGCTGCCGCTGTTGAACGTGGTGGACAAGCAGCGCGGATACTGATTCAGGCCGAGAGTGCCGCCCGCAGGCCGTTCACGGCCTTGGTGAAGCTCGCCAGCGGGTCTCCCAGCGGGCGGTACTCCATGCCGATGTAGCCGGTATAGCCGGTTTTCTGGATCGCCTGGTACACGTTGGGATACGCGATCTCGCCGGTGCCCGGATCGTGGCGCCCCGGATTGTCGGCCACATGGAAGACCGATACGTACGGCGCGGCCTCGGTCAGCGTGCGGATGAGATTGCCTCGCATGATCTGCTCGTGATAGAGGTCGAACAGCATGCGCACGTGCGGGAGGTTGATCTCCCGAATCAGTTTCAGCCCATCCACGCAACTGGCCAGGAAGCAGCCGGGGTGATCCACGATTGAGTTGAGCGGCTCAACCAGCAGAGTGAGCTTGGCGGCGGCCACCAGGTCGGCGGCGCGCTTGATGCCCTCGGTCAGGCTGGCGTACTGCTCCTCGGGCGACTTCCCGGCCGCCGAGAGGCCGCTGGTCACGCTGACGTGCGGGATATCGAGCTTCTGTGCGTAGACGATGGCCTTGCGCACGTCCGCGAGGAATGTCTCGCGGTGCGCGGGATCGACTATGGACACCGGCCGCTTCTTCCAGTCTTGCTGGGCCAGGACCGTGTCCACACCGATTCGGTAGGACCGGCACAGCTTCTTGACGCGCTCGATGTCGGCATCGGACCAGGCGGCGTACTGCGTGAGCGACTCCACCGACTGAAAGCCGGCGCGGGCGGCGAGTTCCAACTCCTCCTCGATGGAGCCCTTGAGCATCTCCAGCATCAACGTGACCTTGATCTGGGGCTTGGCGGGAGCGGGAGACTGAGTTTGGGCCGACAAACTGGTGGCCACAAGTCCAGCTGATTGCATGAATGTTCTTCGATTCACGAGCGATTCCCCTTTTCAGCAGGCTGCTACGCGTACTGGGAGAGATCTTCTTCGACCGGGGGCCGGCGGCGGCCCAGGTTCCCGGGCAGGTCCTGCATGGGGCCGCGCCACTCCAGCATCCGGTCCACGTCCGCGTGCAGACGGTACTTCCTCTGCACGTCGGCGATCTTGGCGCCCACCACCTCGATCTTCGAGAGGTTGTATTGGCCCAAGCCGCCCTGGTAGCAGTAATTGAGGTACCCGGGCCAGCCGGCGTCGATTCCCATGCACTCGAGGCCTACCCGGTCGACGGCCAGGAAGTCCGTCGATGCCAGGGCGATCCGGTGCGGCACGGGGGTACCCGAGACAGGGCCGTTGCCCTCCATCCCTTCGAAGCCATCGACGATTCCCAGACCCCAGTTCCCCATCATCCTCCGGGTTGCGAGATACATGTTGTAGTTGCCCTGCCGGATGCCTACGTGGAACTTCCGCTTGTCGCTCTCGCCCCAGGGCCGCTTCTCTCCTGGGGGCGGAGTCAGTGGCGCGCCGAGAACCACGTTCTTGATGGTCATCGTGGCAACTACCATGTTGTGCGTCTTCATGACCGCGGAGGAGATCAGGAAGGCGTCCGGATCCAACATGCGCGCCGCCAACCGAATGGGAACCGGGTGCAGGTCGTAATCGATGCCGTAGAGGAGCTCGTAGCGCGAGGGGTCCTCGTTGGGTATTTCGAAGGTGACGTTCAGCGGCTTGTGCGCCGCGAACACCGCGCCCCAGCCGAGGTCGGCGACCGCCTGCTTCGCCGTGACGCCCGAGCATTCGGCCATCACCACCGGCCCCTTAAAACGGGGAGCCAGGTAGTCCAGGATGCCGTGGACGGTATCCAATTGAGTGGAGATCAGCGACCGGCTCGGATCCACGCCATTGGGCTTGATGATGACGTATTTCTTGGTTTTGAGGCCAGGCAGGATCTGGTCGTCGATGGCCACCAGCGCATCGAAGATGTTCTTGCGCCGGTTCTCTCCCTTGACCAGGGAGACTTTGGCGGGCACATTGGAGTACTTGAAGTACTTCTCCGCGTCTTTGGTGCCCATGCGGGGATCCTGCGGCGTCGCCCCCGGATCTACCGGCGGCTTCTGCTGCGCTCCCAAAGCCAGCCCCTGGGCGGCGGCAACGGCCCCCGCGCCCGACAAGAAGTCAAGAAAATGCCTGCGACTCACCGGCATGTATGAGATCCTCCTCACCGTTCAGATCGATCAATACAGTATATACCCCAGCCAGGACATCCATGCCCGGGGATGTTGTTAACACTACTACCGCTCCCCGGGCGGCGGAGCACTGGGGTTCCCCTCGCGAGCGGGAGGCTTCCAGCCATCGTTGGAGGGACCGTTCTGGAAGAATTTGGCATCCTTGCTGAGCGGATGGCCCGTCGCATACTTGGCGTTGGCTTGTCCGAAGATCTTGCCGGCGCGCTTGGTGTCCTCGTATATCTTGGCGATCATCTGCTGGTACCGCGGGTCGTTCTGGGGGAACCCTGAGAACTGACTCAGGTCGTTGTTCCCCACGATCACGACGTCCACGCCGGGCACGGACGCGATGTCGAACGCGTTGGCCACACCAGTCGGGGTCTCGATCATCACCACCACCAGCATGTTGTCGTTCACCGTCTGGTGATAGTTGGCGACGTTTACGCCCCAGATGCTCGCCGCCTGGCCCTGGCCCGAGCTGCGCCGCGCGATGGGCGGGTAGCGCGCCCACTTGGCCGCTTCACGAGCCCGGTCCACATCGTCCACGGTCGGAATGACGACCCCCAACGCGCCAATGTCGGTGGCATGCTGAATGTGAAATTCCTGCGCGTCGGGCAGCCGGATCATGGGGATTGCGCCGGCGTGCGGGCAGGCGCCGATCATCTTCTCGATGTCGCGGAACTCGAGCGTGCTGTGCTGCATTTCAAACCACGCGTAGTCGTAGTGCTTGGCATACTCGCAATAGCCGGCGACATCCATCGTCGACTGCGTGAAGCTGAAGACTTGCTTGCCCTCCAGCAGCTTCTGCTTGGCGGTGTTGTACAGCTTGGGCTTGGCGGCAGCCGCCCCTTGGCCCGAATCCTGCGCGAAACACGGCAGCGCGATTCCCAGGATCAAAATGGCTCGTCCCAGTGACAATCTCATGCTTCCGATGACCTCCCAAGCACGGAAGTATACCAGGATTTCCATTTCGCCTTCGGGGCCGATCTCCACTTTTGTGTCGCGTTTGATCGGCCAATCGACCAATCGCACACCCCGAGCTGCGATTTGTCAGGCATCTTTTCCCAGTTGAGGTTTTCCTTCAAGGGGCTGTGACTGCGAAGGGATGGATCAGCGGCGTTGCGTGGCCGAGGCGCTCACTCGATCGTCACGGCTACGCTGTTGGAAGTCGCGCCGCCGATCTGCAATTGGAGCGAAAGGTCCTTGCCAATGGGCGCGTCGCCGGGCGCCTGCACGTTGACCTGGTACAGGCCGATCAAGGTGGGGGTCAGGCCCGAGTAGGTCACGCGCGCTGGCACGCCGCCGATCTTGACGACCGGCGTCAGCAGCGTCTCCGCGAGGGGCAGCAGCGGACTTGGCTCGCCCGTGGCGGGACGATTCGATACCGGTCCCAGCCCGTTGCAGTAAATGGTGAGGTAGTCTCCACGCTTTGCGCTCGCCGGAACCACCACGAAGATGCCCGGAGAGTAGGTTGCGAGCGGCACATCGATGGCGTTGCCGTTAGAGGCGGCCAGTTGCGCCGTCGTCTGCCCGGCCAATTCCCACGGAACCTGGGCGTTGATTTGCCCCTGCGAGCTGTACAGGATCGGTACGTCGTAATCGCCCATCCGCAGCGTCGCGCCGTCGAGGTGGTCGCCGAAGATGGCGATGAGACTGCCGGGAGCGACGGGCGCGCCGGCCGCAAAGCTCGCGGCGTTGACCGCGCCGCCGGAATACATCGCGGGCGGCTGGAAGGTCAACCGCTTCTGCGCCGCCACAAGATTCGCCGCGCGCGCCTGCTCGACCAGGTCGTACTTCGGCCGGTCGCCAACCTCCACCATTCCGAACGCGTAGTTCTCGCCGTAAACGGGATCCGATCCCTGTCCGGGCCCACGCCCGCTCACCGGCTCGTCGCGATACTGGAACCAGGCGGCGCCGATACACCAAGGATTCCGCGCCGCGGCATCCAGCCACCTGGCGTATTTCGAGCCGCTTTCCGCGTCGTCGGAGGCGGTAACCCCGTACCGTCTGAACCCGCGCTGTAAACCGTAATCCGACGGAAACGAGAACTCGCCCAGCAGGATCGGCTTCGCGGTCTCGCGGATGAGGCGATCGAGATAGGGTTCGACGAACAGGTCGCTGTACCGGTCGTAGCCGATGGCGTCGCAATACGGCGCGATCAGCCGCCAGTCGTTTTCGTTTTCCCACCAACCCGGCACGATCCAGAAGCCGAAATACAGGTGGTTCGGATCGAGGTCCTTCACCGTCTGGTAGACGAAACCGTAGTAGGCGCGGGCATAGAACTGGCGCAGGTGTTCCAGGTCCGCCGAGGGTGGCGCCGCGTTGGTGGCCGCGTAAAGGCCGTTCTTGTTCGCCGCTTGGACGCTCCAGGCCCGGGCCATCGTCGCGATGTCGCCCGCGTAGATGCTGGCCAGCGCTTCATCGACCAACGCCCGCTTCGCCGCCACCAAGGAGGACAAGCCTAGAACGGCGCTGGTCTCGGCAATCGTGACGATCTCGTCGTATTCGTTCCCGAGCGACCAGCCAACTACGAAAGGATCCGTCCGGTGCGGGTTGATCTGGTTGGCAAGGTCCGCGCGAAAAGTCGCCTGAATGCCCGCATCAAACACGTCCGGGTGGCGCGAGAGAGACGGTGTGTTCCCACGGCCGAGAACCGGCATGATCGGGACGCTGTTCATGAAGTCGCCCCACTTGCCGATGCCCGAGAACCCCCACGCCTTCATCCGGCGGACGGCGAGGTCCTGCTCGGTGGCCCTCCAGTTGTCCCCGTACTTGCGGATCATGTTCACGGTGTTAAACGAGATGTCCACCGTTCCGTCGTTGAGGCCCCAGGAGTTGATCCCCCAGGCTTGGCTGTAGGCGCCGGTAGTCGGCAACTCGGCGAACATCGCTTCCCGGCCGGTTACGGGAGTGCGGTCCCAGGTGAGCGCCGGCGCGGTATCGAGGCCGATGTAGAAACAGGGATTGCCCTCCGGGGTGACCAGCCAGTACATGCCGCCGCGCTGCGAGATCCGGTAGTAGCCGGCGCCTTCTTCCTTCCACGGCGCGTTGAGGACTCCGCCATAGGCGTCATAGCCGGAGGGCGCGCCCCAGGTCTCGAGCTTCGTCTGTTCGAGAGCGGTGGCGGCGGTGAGGTCGGAGTCGCTTCGGATCTTGGCCGGCCAATCGGCCGCCACCGCCTGGCCGTAGCGGTCGATCATCGGGTAATAGTCGCTGGGACTCCCGGCCGCCAGCAGTCGAAAGGTGGTTGTGACCGTCCAGGTTGCGGTGGCCGAGGCGTTCCATGCGAGCGACGTCCCGTTCACCCCCCCTGCCAGCATAGCGATCGGAGGGGCAAGCTGCGCCGTGCTGAAGGTGATGCTGGCTTCGAGGCCCTCCGAAGACTCGAGTTTGACCCCCGTCTGAAGCGCTTGATAGGATGCAACGGAGTTGGCCCAACTGGGCACGGTATTCGCCCACACGGCCTGCCCCGTTTTCGGCGTAAAAGTGCCCTTTTGGAGGCCAAGAACCTGCCCGTTTAGCCGAAGCTCAAAGTGGTCCGGAGCGATGACGGCCGTCGCCGTGTAGTCCTGATTCAGTTGCCAGGCCGGGGTTTGAACGATGAAGCTCCAGGCCCTGCCGTCGGCGACTCCCAGGGCAATCTTCAGCGAGGCGAGCGGGCACGGCGCGGAAGTCGAGGACGAGTTCTCGAGATTCAGGTAGAAGCCGAGCTTGTTGTTCCAGTCGGATTGATCCGCCAGGGTGAACCGGCAGTCCGCGCCCCACGCGGCTTCCGCGATCACACCGGAGAGAAGAAGCCGAACCAATGTCCTGCGCACCGCGCGACACCGCCGCAGAAAGATGATAGCGCACCTTCACTCGGTTCGCAGAGCCACCATCGGGTCCACCGAGAGCGCGCGGCGCACCGGAACGTAGCAGGCCAGCATCGCCGCGGCGCCGAGCAGCAGGATTCCGGCGGCGAAGGATACCGGATCGTACGCTCCGACGCCCAGCACGAGATTCTCGAGCAGTCCCGCAAGCCCGAACGCGGCTGTCACGCCTAACGCGAGCCCGCAGAGCGTAAGCAGCAGGCCCACCCGGCCCACCATCCAGACCACGTCGCGGTTCTGTGCGCCCAGCGCCCGGCGCAGGCCGATTTCGTGCACGCGTTCGGCGACCGAATAGGACATGACGCCGTACACTCCCACCGCCGCGAGCAGCAGGGCCATCACCCCGAACACCGCCATCATCGACGCCACGTAGCGCAGACCCACCAGGCGGTCGTCCATGGCCGTCCTGTAAGTCTTGACGTCCCGCACCGGCTGGTTCGGATCGATGCGGGCAATTTGAGCGCGGGCGGCGGCGGCGAGGCCGTTCGGATCTCCTGCGGTGCGAAGCAAAAATTGCGCGCTCCCTTGCGGCGCCTGGCGGAATGGCCGGTAAATCACGGGATCGATATTGTGGTCCCAGGGATCCGAGCGAATATCCGCCACCACGCCGACGATGGTGAACCACGCATTCTCCGAATCGGCGGACGCGGTTCGCAGTCGTCTTCCGATAGGGTCTTGTCCCGCGAAATAGCGCCGGGCGAGGCGCTCGCTCACGATGGCCACGCGCGGCGCTCCCTCGCCGTCGCGCTCATCGAAAAGGCGGCCGTTCCGAAGATGGATGCGCAGGTTCTGAAAATACCCCGCGCTGACCGCTTGCAGTTGCCCGTTGGGTTCGGCGCCCGGCCGCGGCGCCGGACCGCCCTCAATCGTGAACGTCGTTCCTCCGCCGTAGCTGGCATAGGGCAGGCCGGTTGCGAGCGTCGCGGACTCGACGCCAGGCATCGACGCGAATGCGCGCAGAACTTGGTCCTGGAACCGGGCCTGCTGTTCCGCCCGCGGGTATCGGGATTCCGGCAGGCTGATCCGCATCGTGAGCGCCTTCTCCGGGCGAATGTCGGGCACTGGCTCCACCAGATGCTGCACCCCGTTCACCATCAGGCCGGCGCCGATCAGCAACACCACCGCCAGCACGATCTCGGCGACCACCAGCATTCCGCGGATGCGCTGGCGGCTGCGGCCTCCCGGCGTTCCACGGCCACCTTCCTTCAGCCCCTCGGCCAGGCCTGCCCTGGGCGCCAGCCAGGCCGGGGCGAGCCCGGCCAGCGCACCGCTCGCGACGGCGACGATGACGGCGTACGCCAGCGTGTGCCAATCGAGGCCCAGCCGCGACCAGCCCGGTATGTACCTTTCGACGGAGGCCGGCATGTTGGCGCGCAGGAGGTAAGTCCCCCAGTGAGCGCAGGCCAGGCCCGCCATGGCGCCCAGGATTCCCAGCAGCACGCTCTCGGTCAGGAATTGACGCATCAGCCGGGCCCTCCCCGCGCCGAGTGCGCCCCGCAGCGAGACTTCCCGCGAACGCTGAGAGACGCGAACGAATTGCAGGCTGGCCACGTTCGCGCAGGCGATCAACAGCACGAACAGAACCGCACCGCTCAACATGCGCAAGAACGGTTTCGCCTCATCGCCGTAAACGAACTCGCGGAGCAGGTTCACCCGGGCGCTTCGCTCGGCATGGCTTTCCGGGTACTTCCTTTCGCTGCGGAGGGCCAGCATCCGGAACTCCGCGTCCGCCTGCGCCTTCGAGTATCCGGCCTTCAAACGGGCAATCGCGAAGATCGGGAAGCTGGCATGCGCGCTTTTCTCACGATTGCCGAACGCGGCTGGAACCAGCACCTGCGCGCCCCGAGGATACTCGAAGTCCTTCGGCATGACACCCACGACCTGGTAGTCCTCGCCCTCCAGTTTGAGGGTGCGCCGCAAGATGCCCGATTCCGCTCCGTAGCGCGACTCCCAGAATGCGTGGCTCAGGATGACGACGTGGTCGCGCCCTTTTTCCTCCTCGTCCCGCAGGAATGTGCGGCCCAGCGCCGGTCTCGCCCCAAACGCGTCAAACAGCGCGGGCGAGACTCGGGCGGCATCGACCGTCAGCGGCTCGCCGCCACCGGACAAGTTCAAGAGCACACCCTCGATGCCGGCGAGATGCTCGACGGTTTGGGCTTCACTGCGCCAATCCAGCAGATCGGGCGCCGAAATGTCTTGCGAAGAATCGCTGCCCTTCTTGACGGCCTGAACCACCACCAGACGGTCGAGCTCCGGCACCAGAAGCGGGCGGTAGATCAGCACGTTGGAGAGGCTGAAAATGGCGGTGTTCGCGCCGACACCCAGCCCCAATGCGAGCACGGCGATGGCCGTGATACCGGGCGCCTTGCGCAGCACCCGCAGGCCGTAGCGGAGATCCTGGATCAGCGTGCGCATCAGCGGCACCCGCAGCTCTTGGGTTCCTCGGCGGCAACCTCGCGCTCCGGGCTCGCCGGTTGATATCCCATCGCCGCCGCGAACTCCCGTTCCGCCGTTGTCTTGACTTTCCCCGCAATCGCAATCGCGGCCCGAATCTGTTCCGGAGTCGCGCCGCTCTCACGCGCGGCATCGAGGTGCGCTCGCATGTCCGGAACCGAGTTCACCGCGGCCGCCGCCGCCACCGCCGCCAGTTCGGCGATCGGACGTTTCTCGGCCCGGAACCCGGCGTCGAGTTGCGGGCGGCCGCCCTGGCATTGCCCGGCCCATTCGTCCATCACTCGCGTTGCGTTCTCGCGCACGGCGAGCGCCGTCTCGACCGCCAGCGATACGCCTCTCTCACAGGCCCCGGCGATCCGGGCCGCCTTCACGAGGTACGCCGTGCAGGGCTGGCATCCGGCGGCAACCGCCGCCCCGATCGCGATGAGTGCGCTTTCCTTGTCGGTGAATATGTCGTGGTTTGGCATCGAGTGTCCTTTCGTCTGCTCCCCAGACGAAATCGCCCGCGAAATGGATACACCCTGTATCGTTTCCGGCAGGCTTTCCGTCTGAGGAGCGACATGACTGCGACAAAGAGGTTGTTCGCACACTCGATGATGGCGCTGGCGCTGCTTTGCGGCGTCGGATCGCTGGCCCTGTTCGTGGCGGTTCCGGCCGGATCGCTCGGACTCGTGCGATTGCAGTGGCCGGAAGCCGGCCTGCTGTGCTGGGATGGCTTCCTGTCACTGGCGTTCTTCCTGCAGCATAGCGGCATGGTGCGCAGAGGGTTCCGCGCCCGCGTCGCCGGCCTCGTTCCGCCGCGGTACTACCGGGCTGTCTACTCCATCGCGTCCGGTCTCGCGTTGTCGATGGTGGTCCTGCTGTGGCAGCCCTCCGGGAACCACTTGCTCGCGCTGGGAGGCCTTGCCCGCCGTATAGCGCAAGGCGGAGTGGTCCTTGCCATCGCGGTTTTCGCGTGGAGCGCCGTCGCCTTGCGGGGCTTCGATGGTTTCGGCCTGGCTCCCATCCTGGCGTACCTGCGCGGGACTACCGGGCTACCGCCGGTGTTCGTTGTCCGGGGCCCGTACCGCTGGGTGCGCCACCCGTGGTACCTGTGCGCTCTCATTCTCTTCTGGTCCTGCACGGACCTGACCGCAGACCGGCTGCTGTTCAACGTACTCTGGACGGCCTGGATCTGTGTTGGAGCGAGGTTCGAGGAAGCGGATCTGGTGAGCGACTTCGGCGATGCCTACGACGCCTACCGCCGCAAGGTCCCCATGCTCATCCCGTGGCACGGCCCGGCGACGCTGTAGGCGCGGCGGATCTCAGCCGCAATTGCAGGCGTCCGCGCATCCGGCATTCTTGTTGCGCATTCCGGCGATGATGGCCGCCGCACAACCTACGCCGGACGAGACCTGAATGGCGCCTGGCGGGCAGTTCATCCGGCAGGCCCCGCACTCCATGCAGTTCCCACGGCGCGCGATGAGCGCCTTGCGGTTAACGATCGAGAACACGGCATGAGGGCAGACCTCCTCGCACCGGCCACAGCCGTTGCACAGCGCCGGGTCGAGGACCAGTGAATGACCGTTCAAGATGTATTGCACGTGCTCCTCCTGCCGCCTAAACGAAGGCCGCAGCCACGCGCAGGATCGCTCCCACGCCGGCGGCGACCAGGATCGGCGCTAGCGACCGCCGGACTTCAAGTCGCGCCCCCGCGTTGGTGGTGAACGTCGTAGTTCCCGTGAAGTTCAGGGCCATATAGGACGTGATCGCCATGATGAGCAGCGCCGCGCCGGCCGCCTCGACAGCCCCTGTGGGCAACCACCACGCAGCAGCTGCGGCCCACAGCGCTCCGGCAACCGCGCCCTTCACCGAGAACGCCCTGGACGGAAGCCAGGGAAGCAGCAAGGGAACCAGGACGCCTCCCGTAAGAATTGCTCCGAAGAAGCGCACGATGTCGGCGGCCAGGTGCGGAGTCAACTCCCGATGGCGGACCAGGTCGAGCGCGACCAGGGCCGCCAGGATGCCCAGCGCCGGCTTCCAGGCGGGAACAAGTTCCATGGGAGCCAGAACCATCCGCTCTTTCCAGCCGAAGCTCACCCGGCGCATCTCCGGCGTGGCGCGCATGCCGGCCGCCAGGTACGCGGGGATATCGCGGGCCCGAACCGGGCCGTAGCTGACCGAGAAGCCCGTGGCGCGCTTCACCTCGTGCGCGGCCACTCCCACCGCTCCGAGCTGCGGGAGGACCAGACGTCGGTGCTCGACCACTCGGGCCAGGCCCGTGGCCTCGACGCGGCGGACCAGTTCCGCGCTGCCGAACGTCCCCTTCCCGGCGGCGCACCAGACGTTCACCCCATTGGTGTCCAGAACCAGCAGCCATACGTTCAAACCCGTCAACTCACGCCGCACCGCGTCGACGGTCAGCTTGTAGTTTGCCGTCACCAGGACCGGGGATTTTGAGTCCGGCTGCCCGATCCGGTACAATCCCGGAGCGATCCGATAACTCATTCGTCCGATCCCCCAGCGCACGCGCCACCCGCCCAGCACGTCCCGCCAGGTGATCCTTGTACTGAGCGTTGCCGGCGCCGCCGGCTGCACCTGGGTCAGTGAGCCGCATCCGCAGCTACTCATTTCGAAGCTCCTTCGCCGTCCCGCAACAAGACCCCTGGACTTGCTGCCTCGCGCGGAGGCGACGCATGCTCTCGGCCAGCAGCCGCACTGCTTGCACGACGCTTCGCTGGTCCGTCTCGCGCATCTCCCCGAGCAGCGCCTCGTAGTGGCGGTTGCACAGGTCGTTGATCGTCGCGATTCGCTCGCGCCCGGTGGGCGTAAGCGTCAGACGCACCGACCGCCGGTCGGCCGAGTCCACGGCGCGCTCCACCAGCCCGGCCTTCACCATTCCCTCGACGGTGCGGCTGAGCGTGCTGGTGTCGAGGTCCAGGGCGGCGGCGAGGCTGGTGAGCGAGAACTCCGACGACGACAGCTCCAGCAGCGCGTGGCACTGCGCCAGAGTGACGCCGCAGCAGGTCGTTTCTCCCTCGAGCTGGCGGACGACTTCGCGCTCCAGGACGCGGAGATCCCGCCGGAAGTCCTCGACGGAGACCCCTTTCGGATGCCTGGACCTTGTTTGCATAACACAATTATTGTATTATGCACACAATCCGGCTGTCAAGACCTATTCGCAGCTCCCGCACTTGGGCTGGCAGACCGGCGTGCCCTGGTGGTCGTTCGAGACCGCGCAGCCGTATTCCATCACCTGTTGCAGCTTGCGCCGGGCGCGATGCAGCCGGATCTTGACGGCGCCCACCTCCACCCCCAGAAGGTCCGCGATCTCCCCTGCCGTGAGCGAATGCGCGTCGTGCAACAGCAGCACGGCCCGGTAACTGTCCGAGAGGTTGTCCAGGCAGCGCTGCACGCAGGCGCTGGTCTCCTTTCGCTCCGTGATCTCCAGAGCCGAGGGGGCCGCCGAGGCCGCCGACTCGACCCGGCCCGCGGCCTCGTCGCTGTCCAGGGGGACGTGCGGCGCGCGTTGCCGCAGCCGGTCCAGGCAGATGTGGGTGGCGATGCGGTACAACCAGCCGCGTGCGGCGCCAGGATCGCGCAGCGAGTCCCGATGGCGAAACGCGCGCAGAAACGTCTCCTGGGTGAGGTCCTCGGATTCCGCGGGATCTCGAAGCATGCCCAGCACGTAGCGATAGATGCGGTCGTGGTAGGTGCTGAACAGCTCCCACCCTGCGTCCCCCGCGCCTGTGGCCGGCATCGTCGTCGCGCTCATTTTCAATCCTACCCCCGATGGCCCGGGTAACGGGCATCTCTTCCCAGGACGAAAACGGAGGGCAAAAAGATACACCTGGCGCTGTCGGCCGAACGAGCCTGCCGCGCTACTTGCTCAAGCGCAGGACCTGCGAGGAGATGGCCAGGAAGGCCTGGCTGAGCGAGCCCGGGCTGGAGGAGAAGATGAAAGTTCCCTGGGGCTGGCTGGGGTAATTCGCGCAACCCGGCTCCAGCGAGCAGGCGCTGTAGAGCGGCGGGTTGTTGTAGTTGTCGCCGTTCGGATCGTTAGCCAGACGCTGCATGAAGTCGTAGTCGGGGGGGCTGGTGGAGGTGCCGCCGAGACCGATTCCAAAGAAGTAGACCGGGATGGTCGCATTGCTGCGGGCCCGATATGCCGCGTTGTCGGTCGCGTTCAGCACGGCGTTGTGGTAGGTGGTGTAGCTGTTGGCCGCGATGTGCGTGCCGGTGTAAGTGACGGGAAGATAGCCGTAGGAAGGATTCAACTGGTTGCCCCAAACGTCGGTGACCGGGAACCAGGCGATGTCGGCGGGCGGCGGTGTCGCCGTCTGGCCGCCGGCGAACGAACAGCCCGGGGCGGCGGTCGAGGTGACGAAGCTGGTGCTGTTGAAATTGTTGCCGGAGGTGGTGGTCCAGTACTGCATCATGAGCTGGAACTTGTTGGTGCCTCCCGGGTCGTCCGAGTAAACTGAACCCACGATGCCCGCCGGGATATTGGGATAGTAGCTTCCGGCTCCCAGCGCCTGGCCCGCGGTCCACGACGGCAGCACCGCCGCGCTGGCGAATCCGCCGGTGCTCATTTTCTTGGCGTTCTTGTCCTTGCAGGCGCTGGTGCTCTTGATCCCGGCGACGCTGGCGCTGGAGTCCCAGAAATTCAGCGCAAGCGTGTTCGGCAAGCCGTCGGTCTCGAACATGACGACGTTGAGGGCGCCCGGAAGATTCATTCGATAGACCTCGTTGTAGGCCACCGAGATCGCCTGCGCCGTGCTGGTGCCGCCGGCGCACGCGATCGTGTCCAGCGCTCCGGTTCCGTTTCCCAGGCTGTTGCTGTAGCCCAGCACCGTCTGGAAGTTAGTGGTGGGGGAGGAGTGGAGGTACACGTTGTCGCTGAAGGAGACCAGCCCGATTTGATCGCGGCCGGCGGCGAACTGGCCGGTGAACAGTTTGGCGGCGGTGACCATGCTGCCGCATGCGCCGGCGTTCTGCATGGAGCCCGAGCGGTCCAGTACCATCATCACCACCACGTCGCGGCGGGAGGCGTTGCCGGCTGCCGAGATGGTTGTCGAATTCGCGTTGAACCATCGCATGAACGTGGTCGGCACAGTGGTGGTGGCCGAAACCGTCACGTTGCGGACGTGCGGGTTATTCGGGTCGTCGAAGACGCTCACCGTGGACTGGCCCATTTGCGTGCCGGTGGTCCCCCAGGTGTTGGCGGGGAAATTCGCGTAGAACCAGTTCACGGCGTTCTGCTGGGCGCTGGAGGCCTGCGCCGCGGTGGTCTGGCCCAGGTTGAGTGCGCGCGCCGCGGCCAGGGACGCGCCATCCACGGCGGCTTGGAGCCTGGCCTTCACGGAATACAGAATGCCGACGTCGATGATCATCCCGACCGTCGGGATGATGAAGGCCAGGGAGACCGCGGTCACCATCAGGCTCACCCCTTTACGGCGCCGGGTGCTGTGTGGATTCGCCATGAGTGCATCTCCCTAGAAGAAATACCGCGCGAAGATTCCGCCTGCCGAGAAGCTCCCCAGAACCAAGTCCGGCGATTCGGCGTAGAACTCCGCGACGTAACACATCTGCCCGTCTTTCAATGGCGTCTGCCACAGAGCGCGGACGCTGGTCTGCGCGGCGCTGGGCAGCCGGGCCCCGGAGTCGGTGATGGGGTTCTGCACCACCCCGGCGGAGGAAATCGCCGAGGTGGAAGGGTCGCCCAGCGTGCTCGGTTTGCGGCTAGTCAGGGTCCCGTTCCCGTACTGAATGCGCTGAGAGAAGACGAAGCTGTTGGCATTCGCGCAATTGCCCGCGCCGACGGCGGCGCAACTGGGTTCCGTGGTCGCGCCGACGTACATGATCCGCGATAAGGTCACCAGGGCGTTTCCGGCATTGCTGGTATTGGCCGCCCGGTTTCCGGTGAACGACGAGCCGATATCGAGGCTGAGCCCGTGGGCCAGCCGTTGCGCCAACTGTTGCATGGAGTAGGTCGAGAAGTCGGCTCCGTGAATGAACATGTAGGCTACGTCGCGGCACACCTGGTT
>PLEM01000229.1 GCA_003137035.1 Bryobacterales bacterium
ACCTCCACCTGCATCATGGCCATTGGGGAGAAGGCGGAACTGATTCCCGGTGTGTGCGGCGTGGTGCAGGGATCCATCGATCCGCATCGCATCGGCATCGAAGCCGGCATGTCGGCCACGGGCGACATTTTCGAAGCCATCGCGCGGCGCGCCGGCGTCACCGTCGCCATGTTGTCACAGGGCTTGGAGAATTATCGCGCCGGGGAGACCGGCCTGCTGCGCCTCACCTGGGACAACGGCGACCGCACCGTGCTGGTCAACGCCGAGTTGGGCGGAGTGACCCTCGGCTGGAACCTCACCCACACCGCGCAGGACGAATTGTTCGCAGCCATCGAAGGCACCGCCTTCCACACCCGTATCATCCTCGAACGCATGAGCGAGCACGGCGTCCCCATCCAGCGCGTCATCAACGGCGGCGGCATTCCGCAAAAGAACGAGACGCTGAACCGTGTCTACGCCAACGTCCTGGGCAAGCCCGTGCTGGTGCCCGAGGACGAAGTCACCAGTCTGGGCTCGGCCATCTTCGCCTTCCTGGCGGCAGGAACCTTCAAAACCATCGAAGAAGCCCAGCAGGCCCTCTGCCCCCGCTACCGCACTGTCGAGCCCGACCCCCGCGAGACCGCCGTCTACGAGAGACTCTTCCCGCTCTACCGCAAGCTCTACTTCGGCCTCGGCAACCCGGCTTCGGAGGCCGTCTCGATTGGCGGCGTCCTCCCCGCGTTGCGCAAGATCGCGGCGGAAGCGAGACTGTAACGCCGCACATGAGTTACACTGTTTCCTCGTTGAAACGCTTTCTCAAAATCGCGCTCCTGGTGGTCGCGGCCGGCGTGGCCTGGTTCTTCGTTCGCTACGGCAACTGGTTCGACGATTCGGCGCAGCCGCTGGAGCCCGGAGTGGTGGCGGTCCTCCGGCGCCAGGCGCATCCGCTCTCGACCGTCGAGCCGGGCAAGGGAGGACTCGAGGAATTGCGGTTCCTCAGGCCGCTCCTCGCCGGCAAGCGGTTGGTGGCGGCCGGAGAGGCCACGCACGGCACACACGAGTTCTTCGCGATGAAGCACCGGCTGTTCGAGTTCCTGGTGAGCGAGATGGGCTACACCGTGTTGGCCGCGCCAGCGCCGTACGATGCCGGGCTTGCCGCGGGCCGCTACGTGGCGGACGGAGCCGGCCAGCCCGAGGACGCGCTCCGCCAGATCGGCGACTGGGCCTGGAGCACCGAAGAAGCGCTGGCCCTGCTCCGCTGGATGCGCGACTACAACCAGCAGCCCGGCCGCCCGAAGCTCAAGTTCTACGGCTTCGACGGGTATGTTCCGGGAGGGTCCCGGGCCGGCCGCGAGGAGCGCATGGCCGCCGACGTCAAGTGGATTCTCGATCGCGAGGGACCGGAATCCAAGGCCTTTCTCTGGACCGACAACACGCACCTCGCGCGTGTGCCCGACCGGATGGGCGACTACCTGAATCGCCTGTTCGGTGGCCAGGAGTACAGCATTGGCTTCGAGTTCGACGAGGGCAGCTTCCGGTCGCGCGGGCCGGCGGGCTTGAAGATGTACAC
Source organism: Bryobacterales bacterium (assembly GCA_003137035.1). Taxonomy (GTDB): domain Bacteria; phylum Acidobacteriota; class Terriglobia; order Bryobacterales; family Bryobacteraceae; genus Fen-330. Next base: position 1,550 of record PLEM01000229.1, read on the forward strand.
GGTGGAGCCGGCGCCCCCCGGCTACTACGCCTACACGCTCGCACGGACGGGTTCGCTGGCGTTCTTCGTGGACCTGGCTTCGATGCGCGGCGACGAGATGCTGGACCGATGGCTCATGCGCCCCCAGTGGTTGCGACAGTACGACGACAGCTACTGGTTCTCGCAGCATTTTCGCAAGATGAACAGCGCGAAGGCGCCACTCGCGGAACTCTATGACGGCCTGATCTACTCGGAGCATTCCTGGCCCGTGGCGCCCCTCGGCGCCCGATAGCAGGTTGCAGCGGGGCGCGATTTCCGATACTGTGACCGAAGGAGAAGCAATGCTCTCTTGTCCTCGATGCGGAGTTGGATACGATCCAGGAGTCCGCTTCTGTACCGGTTGCGGAATGAACCTGGCGGACGCCCCAAGCGTGAGCGCCTCGGTGTGCGCCAAGTGCGGCGCTGCCCTCGCGCCGGAGGTTAAGTTCTGTACGGGTTGTGGCGCTCCCACGCAGGCTGCGCCTCCGCCGGCGGCCGCGCCTCCGCCGCCTCCGGCGATCCCGCCAGAGCCCGAGCCCGCGCCTGTCCCGGTCCGGTCTGGCTCGGGAACCTGCACGACGTGCGGCGCACTGCTTTGGCCGGGCGAGCCGGGCTGCACCAGATGTGGGGCCGTGCTTGAGCCGGCTCGACCGGCCGCTTCCGCTGTTCCTCCGCCACCGCCGCCGGTGGTTCCGCCCGAGCCCGCGCCTGCTCCGGCCGCGTCCGGACTGGGGACCTGCGTGAAGTGCGGTGCGATGCTGTGGCCGGGCGAGAAGTTCTGCACCGGATGTGGAACGGTGGTTGCACAGGCTCCGGCGGGTTCTGCTCCGGCCCTGCCAACCCTCGTAGATGCGCCGGCGGCTCCACTCGCCGCCCCGCCGCCCGCCGCCCAGGCCGGCGGGATGACCACGTGTCCCAAGTGCGGGGGAATCATCTGGCCCGGGGAGCAATCCTGCAGCGTTTGCCGGACTCAATCTCCAGCGCCGTTTCCCGCCCCGGCGCCTACTCCGTCGCCATATGCGGCTCCGCTAGCCACGCCGGAGCCTTACGCCGCGGCGCCCGAGACCAAGCGAGGCCCCGCGATCCTGGTGACCGCGATCATCATCCTGGCGCTAGCCGCGGCCGGCGTCGGCGGGTGGCTGCTGTACCGGCGGTACAACGCATCCAAGACGGCCTCTGCCCCGGCCGCGTCCGCTCAGGCGGCGCTGCCTGGGCAACAGGATGCTGGGGCGACGCCGTCCCAGGAAATCTTGCCGGTGCCGGCCCCCGCTCCGCCCGACCAGCCTGGGACGAACGCCGAGCCGGCTCCCGTCCCGCCGCCGCAACCGCCTTCCATGACCAGTTCGTCCTCCGCCACCGCGACCACGCCGCGCACCGTGCAGCCTCCGCGAAACAGGGTGTCGCCCACGGTCCCCTCCAGTTCCAGCTATGTCGCGCCCGAAGTGGCCGCTCCGCCCTCTCGACAGCAGGGAGAAAGGCTCCCGGAGCCTATACCCTCGCCGCCGCCCCCGAGCCGGACCGAGATCCCAAGACCGGAGCCCGCCGCCCCACCGCCGCCGGCTGCTCCATCCCGAGAGGTTTATTCCGGGCCGCCTTCCGGGACCATGCTGTGGTCCGGTCAATTGCAGAAGAACGGCGTGATCACCATCGACGGCGCCAGCGCCTCGGCCGGCTCGCTCACGGGCGAGTTGCCGGGCGTGCCGGTGATGGTGGAGGTCAAGCCCAGCGATGTCGGGCTGGCAGAAGCGCCGTCGTCCTCCAACGGTTGGAGGCGCCTGGTGCTTCGCAGCCGGGTGAACCGCCAAATGGTGGTCACCATCCGATGGATGGTTCTCAGATAGCAGGAGAAGGAACATGACATTACGAGCCAGTTTTGTTCTAGCCGCTTTGCCGGCGCTGTACCCCTGGGGCCTCGGCCTCGCGCAGACGATCCAGCCCGACACCGAGTTTCGCGTGAAGCTGCTCGCGCCGCTCTCCACCGACACCAACCGCAAGGGAGACAAGATCACCGCCCAGGTGATCAGCCCGCAGGAATTCGACGGCGACACGGTCGAGGGCGAGGTGAAGGAATCCAAGAGCGGCGGGAAGATCAAGGGTAAGTCGGTGCTGAACTTCTCCTACCAGACGCTGAACCACGGCGGCCAGGCGATCCCCATCGATTCCCAGGTCAGGGCCCTGCTGAATTCCAAAGGCCAGGAGAACGTGGACGAGGAAGGCCGGGTGATCGAGAAGAAGAACAACCTGGGCAAGGCGGCGGTGGCCACGGGCGCCGGCGCGCTGATCGGCGCCGCCATTGGTGGCGGGAAGGGCGCGGCCATCGGTGCGGGCGCCGGAGCGGCCGCCGCGATCGTCTTTATCGAGGTCGGAACCACGGGGCCGAAAGTCACTTTCGCCCCCGGCAGCGTCATCGTGCTCTCGGTGAAAGAAAGACAGCGCTGAGCGTGGGCCGCACAGGCTGAATGCCTGTGCCACGCTCTGCACCGAACCACGACCGTAAGGGAGTGGGCTACCGCTCCCCCAGCAGCGCCTTCAGCCGCGCGTAGCCTGCCCGGCCCTTGATCGCTCAGCGCTTCTGAGTTGCCGTGTCGTGCTCTCTCTCTTCCAGTTCCGCGACATTGGCCGCCAGCCGGGCGCGAACCGTAGCGACCGTTTCCATTGCGAGGGCCTGGCGCAGCTTCTCCAAGGAACCGGCATTTCCAAATGTACCCAAAGTGTTGGCGGCAAACATCCTTACGGCGTCCCTGCTATCAGTCAGGGACCCTTCAAGAAAACCACGAATCTCCCCGGACCGCGGTTTGAATTCAGCGGAGCGCCCATTAAGGAGCGAGTAGATGTAACTAAGCTCGCTGCCCTCGCGCTGAGGCGGGAGACCCGTCTCATGGTTGACCAGGGAGCGGAGAATCTCGACCACCGCATCGTTGCATCCTGCCTTCCCTAACGTCATCGCAAGCGAAGCCGCGGTAAGTCTTAGCCCGATGGGGCCGCCGGCCTTGCACGTGTTCGCAATCTCCACGGCCCCTTTCTCCTCGCCGAGCTTGGCCAGTCCATAGGCCATCCACAGGCGGGCGCCCAGGTCATTCTCCACCGAGAAAGCGCTCATGATCGAGGGGACGGCGCCCCGTCTGCCGTCCTTGGCAAGCTTCTCTACGGCAAGCGACCTCACACGAGCCCTCGGATCGCGCAGGGCCGCCACCAGGGCTTCCTCCGTCAGCGGGTAGCCGGCGCGTCCGAGGTCGCGCTCTATTGTCGGGATGTACCAGACACCGTCCCGGAACTCAAGTTCCATTTGGGGAATGCCCTCGAAAGTTTGGGCGCAAAGAACAACAGCGCCGGCGAACGCCAGCAGAACGGAGCGGATTCTCATTTAGTCTCGTCCTCCAGTATACGGCCCGAGTTTCCGCTACTTCTCCCCCAGCAGCGCCTTCAGCCGTGCGTAGCCTGCCCGGCTCACCGGGAGGCGCGTGCCGTCGGTGAGGATGGCGACGCGGCTGTCTTTCGCGGACGGTCCAGCCATCGACGCGCCGCGCAGATCGATGCTGTATCCTCCGCAAACCGCCAGCACCTCGCCGCCCCCGAACTCCGTCCATCGATTGAGAAAGGATGCCGAATTCCCCGGTCTTTCGTCCTGCTGCGCTTCGATCGCCCGCCAGGCCAGTAGCGCGCCCGCCGCGATCAACTCCTGCATGTCCAGGAAGAGGATGACGCCCGCTCCGGCAACGAGCAGGCCCAGGACCAGCACGGGGGTAATGAGGGGTTTTTCTCGCATGTCGCGCTCCATGCAGGAAGCGTATCACTCCCCGAGCGCGGCTTCGGCCCTTTTTCGGCCGGTGGCGGATGGGAATCGGCAAGTGGCGGGGCAAGCCGGGCGGCCTGCCCCATCACGCAAGCAGAGTGTCTACCAACGGGGTTCGCGACGCTGACGAGGACCGCCGCCGCCGCCGCCGCCGCGCGAGAAGCCGCCGCCCCCGCCGCCGCCCCCGCGTCCGCCGCGGTCCGCTTTCGGACGCGCCTCGTTCACATTCAACGCCCGCCCGCCGAAGTTGGTTCCGTTCAGGCCGGCGATCGCCCGCTCGGCCGCTTCGGAATCTGGCATTTCCACAAACGCGAATCCGCGCGAACGGCCGGTGTCGCGATCGGTGATGACGTCTACCTTGTCCACCGTTCCATGTGCTTCAAACAGCGCGCGGATCGACTCTTCGGTCGCGCTGAAATCCAGGTTGCCTACAAAGATGTTTTTCAAGTGATCTCCTATACGCTTTCATGCGAGCTCTACGAGGCAGAACGGATTCCTCGGCCAGGTTTCGCCGGACACTCAAACGTACTTGAATTGTATCAGGTTTCCCCCAAACCTTTGCAACCGGATTTCGGCCTGCCGGGTCCGCTAAAATGGCTCCAGTAAGCCCATGAGCATCCGTCCCAGGGTCGTCCTGCTGTTCTGCCTGCCGTTCCTACTTGCCGCCCAGAACCTCGCCCAGTTCGAGAAGCGCGTCACCGAATTCGCGCTTCCCAACGGGCTGCGGTTCATCGTCCTGGAGCGTCACGAAGCCCCGGTGGTATCCTTCCACACTTACGTGAACGCTGGATCGGTGGACGATCCTTCGGGCGAGACCGGCCTGGCGCATATGTTCGAGCACATGGCGTTCAAGGGAACCGACCGGATCGGCGCCCACAACTCCGCCGAGGAGGCCGAGGCGCTTGAAGCCGTAGAGCGCGCCTGGGACCAACTCGAGGCCGAGCAGGCCAAGGGCGCGCCAGCCGGCGCCCAGCAGCTCGAGACGCTCCGGAACCGGGTCCAGGCCGCCATCGCCAAAGCCCAATCCTACGTCGAGCCAAACGCCTACCCGCGCATCATCGAGGAGAACGGAGGCTCCGGGTTGAACGCCAACACCAGCGAGGACTCGACCGAGTACTACTACAGCCTGCCGGCCAACCGTATCGAGCTCTGGTTTCTGCTCGAATCCCAGCGCTTCCTCCATCCGGTGTTCCGCGAATTCTACAAGGAGCGGGACGTCGTGCGGGAGGAGCGCCGCATGCGGGTGGAGTCCGATCCCGAGGGGAAGTTGATGGAGATGCTGCTGGCAACCGCCTTCGCCGCGCATCCCTACCGCCAGCCCACGGCCGGCTGGGCTAGCGACATCGAACGCCTTCGCGCCAGGCAGGCGCGCCAGTTCTTTTACACGTATTACGTCCCCGCCAACATCACCATCGGAATTGCGGGGGATGTGGACCCGAAGGAGGCCAGGCGCCTGGCCGGGAAATACTTCTCGCCGCTGGCTGCGCGCCCGCTGCCTGGCCCACTGGTTACCGTCGAGCCGCGCCAGGAAGGCCAGAAGCGCGTTGAGGTCGAGTCCTCCAGCCAGCCGTTCCTGACCATCGTCTACAAGCGCCCCGGCCAGAACCACCCGGACGACTCCGTGTTCGACGTGCTCTCCGGCATCCTGGGCGACGGGCGCACCGGGTTGCTTTACAGAGACCTGGTCCGCGACAAGCGAATCGCGCTGTCCGCCACCGCCTCCTCGACCTTCCCGGGCGGCAGGTATCCCAACCTGTTCCTGCTCTACGTGGTTCCGAACGCCGGACACTCGGTCGAGGAAAACGAGAGAGCCTGCTACGACATCATCGAGAGTCTCAAGCGGGCGCGCGTGGGCGCCGATGCGTTGGCACGCGTCAAGACCAAACTGCGCGCCGCGCTCATCCGCCAGTTGGACAGCAACGCCGGCATGGCGGGGCAACTGGCCTTCTTCCGCGTCAACTACGGCGATTGGCGGAAGCTCTTGGCCAGCCTCGAGGACATCGGCCGCGTCACCGCCGAGGACCTCCAGCGGGTGGTGCGCCAGTACTTCGTGGAGAGCGCTCGCACCGTGGCGTACACCGTGGCGCCGAAAGGGGAAGGGAAATGAGACCGCTCTGGCTGGCGCTGGTGTTGAGCTTGGTCGCGCTGGGGCAGGAGCCGGACTTGAACTACCCTCCTCTGCGGCCGGTCACCGTTCCCAAGGTGGAGGCCTTCACCTTGAGCAACGGCTTGCGCGTCTACCTGCTCGAGAACCACGAGCTGCCGCTGGTGAGCGGCTGGGCGCTGGTACGCACCGGGAACCTGTTCGATCCCCCGGACAAGATCGGGCTGGCCACGCTCACCGGCTTGGTCATGCGCTCCGGCGGCACGGTGGCGAAGACCGGAGATCAGCTCGACGAAGAACTCGAGAACGTCGCCGCGTCGGTGGAAAGCTCGATCGGCGAGAGTGCCGGCGAAGTCAGCTTCTCCGCGCTGCGGGAAAACGCGGGCGCGGTGCTGGAAGTCTTCAAGGACGTGCTCGCCGGCCCGCAGTTCCGGCAGGACAAAATCGACCTCGCCAAGACCCAGTTGCGCTCCGGGATCGCGCGGCGCAACGACGACGCCGAGGCCATCGGGGCGCGCGAGTTCGCCGATACCGTCTACGGCAAGGACACCCCCTACGGCTGGCGCATGGAATACGATACGCTGGCCCGCATCCGCCGGGACGACCTGGTCGCATTCCACCGCCGCTACTTCTTCCCCGCCAACACCCTGCTCGCGGTTTACGGCGACTTCTCCTTGCCGGAGATGAAGGCGAAGCTGGAGGCCCTGTTCGGCGGTTGGAGCGGTGGCCAGCCGCCCGTGCCCGCCTTTCCGCCGGTGCGGAACAAGCCTCAGCCCGGCGTCTTCCCGGCCGCCAAGGACGACGTGACCCAAACCGTCTTCGCGATCGGTCACCTGGGCGGGCTGTTGCGCGACAAAGACCATCCCGCGCTGGAGATCATGGCCGGCATCCTCGGAGGCGGGTTCTCGAGCCGCCTGTTCCAGCGCGTCCGTACGCAATTGGGCTACGCCTATGGAATTGACGCCGAGTGGGACGCCGGCTACGACCACCCCGGCCTGTTCCAGGTTTCCGGCAGCACCAAGTCCTCTTCCACCGCCGAAACCCTCCAGGTCATCCGCCAGGAACTGGACCGCATCCGTTCCACCGAGGTCTCCGGCAAGGAGCTGGAAACCGCCAAGCACACCGTGCTCAACAGTTTTGTCTTCCATTTCGACACCCCGGCCAAGACCTTGCGTCGCATGCTCCGCTACCAGTACTACGGCTACCCGGCCGACTTCATCTTCCAGTATCAGAAAGCCATCCAGGCGGTGACCCAGGCCGATGTCCTGCGGGTCGCCCGAGAGTACCTCCGGCCCCAGGATTTCACGATCGTCGCCGTGGGCAATCCCGCGGAGTTCGGGAAGCCGCTCTCCACCCTCGGCCTGCCTATCCGTCCGATCGACCTGAGCATCCCCGAACCGGTTGCCAAATAGCGATATCCTACAGGCGTGAAGGTCACTCTGCTCCTCGCTCTCTCCCTGGCCGCCGCGCTGGCCCAGGCCCCTTCGAGCCGCGACCGCAAGGGAGCGGTTGCTTCCCCGCAAGAGCGCGGGAAACGCGCCATCGACGAGACGCTCGCGGCGCTCGGCGGCGACCGTTTCCTGGCGGTGCAGGATCGTACCGAATCGGGCCGCGCCTACTCCTTCTACCGGGAGCAGTTGTCGGGCCTCTCGCTTGCGACCATCTACACCCGCTACGTCAAGCGCCCCGATCCGCCCGTGCCCGGTATGTTGTGGGTACGCGAGCGCCAGTCCTTCGGCAAGAACGAGCGCAACGGCGCGGTCCTGTTTGCCGACGACAAGGGGTACCAGATCACGTTCCGCGGCGCGCGGCCGGTCCCTCAGCAAACCCTCGACCGCTACCAGGACTCCACCCTCCACAACGTCTTCTACATCCTGCGGCAGCGGCTCGGAGAACCGGGTCTGGCCTTCGACCACCGCGGCACGGACAGGATCGACAACCGTCCCGTCGAGATCGTGGATATCAGCGACGCCGATAACCATACCGTTACGGTATATCTCGACCACATCACCAAACTCCCCGTCCGCCAGCTCTATGTGCGCCGCGATCCGAAGACTCGCGAGCGGTTCGAAGAGGTCACCCTGTTCTCCAAGTACCGCGATGTGGGCGGGGGTGTGCAATGGCCCCTGGACATCCAGCGCCTCCGCAACGACGAGAAGATCTTCGAGATGTACTCGGAAACCGTCGAGATCAATCAGGGCCTGTCCCAGAGTCTGTTCGTGCTGCCCGCCGACATGAAGGTGCTGCCGCCCGCCAAGTAACTGGAGCACGGGTGCTCAGCCCTGGAAGCGCATACAGTACTCCCAGTACCACCCCCCGCCTGCGGGTTGTCTGTGTGTTCTCAAGGCGGTGCGAACATGAAACATAATTCATTAAATAGATTCCTCTGGCGATATTCAGATACTCAGGTGTACAATACCAACCAGTCTCGCGCAGCCGAAAGCTTGAAATGTCACTGGCGGCGCAAGTGCGAATTGTATAGCAGTTTGCCAGACCCCCCGGGACGGTTGCCGGGGGCTGTCCCGAGGAGGACAGTGAGGGCCTCAGGCCCTTAAAGACTTCACGAAGAATAGGAGACGTAATGCGAAATCGAAACATCATTTTCGTCTTGCTCCTGCTGCTAGCGGTGGGGGTATGCCAGGCGCAGGAATCGCGCGGCACGATCGTGGGCCGAATCAGCGACTCTCAGGGCGCTGTGATTCCAAACGCTTCGGTACAGGTAACCAACAAGGCCATGGGAACCAAGACTTCGCTGACCACCAATGACGTGGGTCTGTACAGCGCAAGCTACTTGATCCCAGGCGAGTACAAGGTCGAAGTCGAATTCACAGGCTTCAAGAAGTACGTGCGCGACGACGTCATTCTACGCGTCGGCGAGCGCTTGGAACTGAATATCACGCTCGAGGTTGGCGCCGCCGACCAGAGCATCACGGTCACCGGCGAGACCCCGCTGCTGGCCACCGGATCTTCGTCGATCGGTGAAACCATCGACGGTCGCCGGGTTTGGGAACTGCCCATCGGCCACGGCCAGCCGTTCCAGTTGGCTGGGTTGGCGCCGGGCGTTTCCTTCAACGCCGCNNGAACCGCAGCGACATCACCATCGATGGCGTGCCGAGCACGGCGAACTCGGGCCCGAATTCCATCATCTCCAGCTACGTGCCGCCGACCGATGCGGTGGCGGAATTCAAGGTTCAGACCGCCACCTTCGACGCCCAATTCGGCAACACCGAAGGCAGCGTGATCAACATGTCGATCAAGTCGGGGACCAACGCCCTGCACGGCACGCTGCTATATGTCCGGTGGTTTCCCAAGACGACCGCCAACGACTGGTTCAACAACGCCGCCGGCAGGGCACTGCCGGCCTACAACTACAACCGCTGGGGCGGAACAGCCGGCGGACCGGTCTACATTCCGAAGATCTACAACGGCAAGAACAAGACCTTCTTCTTCTACGTGTATGAAGGCATCCACGAGACGCGCCCTCGGAACAACTGCACCAGCAACTGCACAGTTCCGACCAACGCCCAGTGGGGCGGGAACTTTTCGGACCTGCTAGCGGTTGGCGGCCCCTCGTACCAGATCTACAATCCGTTCACCGCAACCCTTTCGGGATCGACCATCGTGCGCCAGCCGTTCTCCGGGAACATCATTCCCCCGAGCATGATCACCGACGTTGCCAAGGGGATTCGCAAGTATTGGCCGACCGATCCGGCTACCCCCGCCTTGGCGAACGCGCTGGGTTCCAATAACCAGTACGATATCGGCCTGCTGGAGCCCGTGAGGTACTACACGCACACCATCCGCGCCGACCACAATGTCAGCGACCGGCAGCGCATCTGGGGGCGTTACAGCTTCTACAAGAGGATCAGCAACTACAACAACTACCTCAACAGCCCCGCCACCGGCGAGTGGTTCCAGTTCCTCTCCAAGCAGTGGGCCATCGACGATGTCTACACCCTGTCGCCCACCATGGTCCTGAATGCCCGCTTCGGCTACAACCGGTTCGTTCGCTACAGCGTGGCCAATCCGGCCAGCTTCGGGATGGACCTGACCACTCTGGGTTTCTCCTCCGCCTATCAGAGCGCGGTAGCCGCGGGACAGCAGACCCGCTTCCCGGGCATCAATATGTCGGGTTACATCGGCACCAACCACGACGACTTCTGGATGCCCTGCGACACCATCTCGCCCATTGCGATTATCACCAAGCAGGCGGGCGCTCACTCGGTCAAGGCCGGTTTCGAGATGCGTGCGTACCGCGAGAACTACAACCAATACGGCAACTCCGGAGTGGGGCGGTTCAACTTCGACGCGACCTGGGTCAGGAATCAGAACACAGGCGGCGTCAACCCCGCTGGCACGCCATTGGGCCTCTCGGTAGCGGCGCTGCTTTTGGGCCTGCCGAGTTCCGCGTCCGTGTCTCGGCTGTCGTCTTACGCCGAGCAGTCGCTCACTTACGGCCTGTTCATTCACGACGACTGGAAGGTTAGTCCGAAGCTGACCTTGAATATCGGGCTGCGCTGGGAGTATGAAGGGCCTCTGACCGAACGGTACGATCGCACGGTCACGCAGTTCGATCCCACCTTTGTGCAACCCATCCAAGGGTCGGCCCAGGCCGCCTATGCCCTTCATCCCCTAGCCTTAGCGCCCGCCAGCGCGTTCCAGCCTCAGGGCGCATCGCTGGCCGCCAGCGCATTCACGGTTATGGGCGGGGACCTGTTCGCCTCCGTGAACGGACAAGGTCGCGGAGCCTACAAAACCAGCATGCATAACTTCATGCCGCGGTTTGGATTCGCCTACCAGCTCAACCAAAAGTCCGTCATTCGCGGCGGCTACGGGATCTTCTACGGGTTCCTCGGCATGCGCCGCTTCAACGTGGTGCAGGACGGGTTCACCAGGCAAACGGACTTCGTGGCCACCAACGACGGAAACCTGACTCCCGCGAATTTCCTCAACAATCCGTTCCCGAGCGGGATTCTCACTCNNAACATCACCCAGAATCTCTCTCCCTTCCAGACCCAGCCGCTCGCTCCGTACAACCAGCGGTGGCAAGTCGACATTCAACACGAGTTCCCGGGCGGAATCGTGTGGGACATCGGCTACGTCGGCAATCGCGGGACCCACATCGGGCTCTCCAAGAACATCGACGTGACGCCGCTCCAATACATGAGCACCAGCCTGTTCCGCGACCAGGCCGTGATCAGCCAATTGAGTGGTAACACGACCAGCCCGTTCGCGGGATTGCTGCCCGGAACCACCCTGAACGGTACGACCGTCGCGGTGAACCGGCTGCTGCACCCCTACTCCGAGTTTGGCAACATCACCATGGCCAACAACCAGGGTTATTCCTGGTACCACGCTCTTCAGACCAGTATCCAGAAGAGGTTCGCCAAGGGCTTCACCATGATGGGCACCTACACCTTCTCGAAGTTCATGCAGGCCACCGAGTACCTCAATCAGCAGGACCTCATGCCCATCCAGACCATTTCCGACGTGGATACTCCGCACCGCGTCAGCACCAGCCTGATCTGGGAGCTCCCGTTCGGGAAGGGCAAGCTGATTGGCTCCAACGCCAACAGCGTGGCCTCCAGGATTATCGGCGGCTGGCAGATCGAAGGCATCTTCGTTTTCCAGAGCAGCCGTCCGATCAGCTTCGGCACCGGGAACACGTCGTTCTACGGCGACATCCACTCGATTGTGAACACAGGCACGCGCCGGGTAGGCAGCGATGGACCCTGGTTCAACACCGCCGGCTTCGTCTGCGCGGAAGCGACCTGCTACTCCCCTTCGACCGCCTCCAGCAGGTTCATCGACTCGAACTACCAGCTTCGGACCTTCCCGCTGCGCTTCGACTTCCTGCGCTGGGATTGGCTGAAGAACCTGGATGCCTCTCTGATGAAGAAGACCAAAATCACCGAGGGCAAGGAATTCCAGTTCCGGTTGGAGCTGATCAATGCGACGAACACTCCCAACTTCGCGTCGCCGAACACGGATCCAACCAGCTCGAATTTCGGCCATGTTACGGCCACTCAGAACTATGCGCGGCGCGTTCAGTACACCTTTAAGTTCGTCTTCTAGCTGACGCTATCCGCAAGCTGTATCTTTATGGGGCAGGCCACCGCGGCCTGCCCCTTTTTCAGTGCGGCGGGCAATCTAGCCCGCAGGCCACAACGCCCGCCCCACTCTCCGGACGCAACGACTGGCAGCCCAATTCGCCCGCCAATTCGCCGCCTTTCAATCCATTGACCCGGGGACTACAATCGACCGGTCGAGATGAAACGGAGTGAACGGAACTCCCGGCACGGCCAGTGGGCCGGGTGTCGCGACCCCGTACTATATCGCCAACGCGACCAACTCTGGAATCCTCGGCATGCTCGGCCGCAATACCCAGCGCACGGGCGGAACCAACCAACGTCGTGGGCCGCTCGATGCAATTCGTGACGCGGTACTCGTTCTAAGACCGGCGCGCAAGCCAATCGTCAATGACTCAATCGGCAAGCGTCAATCGCTGAGCGAGATTTCCAGCTTCTTCGACAGCCGGACGATAGCTTCCACCAGCCGGTCGACGTGCGAATCGGTGTGGGCGGCGGTGCACGAGATGCGCAGCAGGTTCTGTGTCGCTGCCGGGCGCAGAACCGGGTTCACGTAGATGCCCTCCTCGAGCAGGGCCTTGCACAGCCGGCACAAATCGTTCTCGTCCGGAACCACTACCGGAACGATGGGCGTCTCGCCCTCCAGCACGTAGCAGCCCCGGGATCGCAGCTCCTGGCGCAGCCGCCGCGCCACCGCCAGCAGCCGCCGCTGCCGGTCCGGCTCCTCCGCGATGATATCGAGCGCCGCCCTCACCGCGGCCACCGCCGCCGGCGCCAGGCTGGCCGAGAACACGAACGGCCGCGCCGTGTGCTTCAGGTAGTCGATCACCGCCCGCTCGGAGGCCACGAACCCGCCCACGGTCGCCAGCGACTTCGAGAAGGTGCCCATGACCATGTCCATGTCGTCCAGCGCCCCCAGGTGTTCGGCAGTGCCGGCGCCCGTCGCGCCCAGCACCCCGATGCCATGCGCCTCATCCACGTACGTCCGCGCCTGATACTTCTTGGCCAGCTTGACGATGCCGCGCAAGTCGGCCAGGTCGCCCTCCATGCTGAACACGCC
>PLEM01000098.1 GCA_003137035.1 Bryobacterales bacterium
TCGATGCGTTCTCGACCAAGCCCCTCGAAACGACCGCCAACGGAGGCATCGGCGCAGGGGACTCCACCATAAGCGTGGCTTCTACAATGGGAGGCTTCGCGGCCACATACGGCATCCTCTCCATCGACGACGAGTTGATCGTCTACATCGCGAAGACGGCCACGCAGTTCACCGGCTGCCAGCGCGGGGCTTTCGGGACGGTTGCCGCCAGCCATCTTACCGGCGTTCCGGTGAAGGCCAACATGGTGTCCGGCTTCATCACGGCGCTCCAGTCGGCGGTGCTGGCCATCGAGAACGAGATCGGGACGGCGGCGGCGCGCAACTACGTCCTGAAAAACGGCGCGGTTACCATCACCGGCCTGAAGATGTTCCAGGACGGCGCGGAATTCGGGTCCGGAAACAAAGCCGCCACGGGCCTGGTGCGCCTGCCCAACCTCGGCACGGTCAAGTGGCGCAAGGCCGACAACTCCGGCGATCTCGGGATGGCTCTGAACGCCAGCAACCACCTGGCCATGGACGCCATCATCGACTTCGCTGCGGGCCAGACGTTCGGCGCGTTCTCATATCCGGACGCCACGACCACCAGCAAGGGCATCGTCCAGGTGGACCCGGTCGGCGGGCTTGCTGTGGCGGCAGGGGTACTATCGTTGGCGACGACCAGCGTCGTGGCAGGGACATACCCAAAGGTCACCGTAGACGCCAAGGGGCGCGTCACAGGCGGCACAACGTTGGTTTCTGGCGACCTCCCCGCCCACACCCATGTGGCCACCGATATCGTTTCCGGAGCGCTGCCGTTCACGATCCAGAAGGCGGGCACAGCCATTGGGACGCGCCGGGCGTTGAACCTGATCGAAGGGGCGAACGTGACGTTGACGGTCGCGGACGATGCAGGCAACGACCGCGTGAGCGTCACGGTCGCGGCAGCGGGCGGCGCGACCACGCACAATCTCCTGTCAGCGACGCACCCGGACACGGTGACTGCCGCGCCCGCCCTGGGCGATGTGGTCGCGGCGAACGGGACACCCGCTTGGGCGCGCCTGGCGGGGAACACCACCGCGACCCGGAAGTTCCTCCGACAGACCGGGACCGGCACGGTGTCCGCGCTTCCGGCATGGGACACGCTTCTGGCGGGAGACCTCCCCGCGCACACGCACGCCGAGTCGGACGTCACCAGTTTGGCGACCGATCTGACGAACCGCCCGGTAAAGGGCGGTGCGTGGGCGATCTCGAAGGCGGCGGTCATCAACGCCTCCGGCCAACTGGACGGCGCGGCCGGCACCAGCACGGACTGCGTGCTCGTGAACGGAACCAGCGCGGCCAAGGCGAGCGCCGCCCACACGCATGCCGCCACGGACATCGTCAGTGGAACCCTCGACAACGCCCGTACGTCGGGCACGGCCAATGCGACGGCCAGCACACTGGTCCTCCGGGACTCCTCCGCAGGGGCGTCATTCGGCTATGTCGCAGCCAACAATCAGTGGGCGTACCTCGACTCCCACTTCCAGTCGCTCGAGTCCGGCGCTTACCAGACGGTCGGCGGCCCCTTCGAGAACATGGCGAAGTACGCCGAGGACTTCACCGTCGCGACGTGGGACAAGAACGGCGGGTCGTGCTCGGCCACCGCGAACAGCACCGCGGCACCGGATGGCAACACGACCGCGGATACCATCACGGCAGTGACTGCGACGCCGATCATCCAGCAGCAGGTGGCGGGCCTCGCGTCCGGAGGCCAGTACACCTTCTACGTCTGGGCCAAAATCGCCTCTGGAACGAAGCAGGTGTCCATCGCCATCGTGGACAACGCCTATGCGGGCTACCTCGCCGGCCCCACGAGCATCACGCTCACGACTGCCTGGCAGCGGTTCAAGATCACGGGCACGCTCGCGGGCGGGCAGACCGGCCTCTGGATCGTTGTGCGCCAGTTCGCCGGCAACGGCGACAACTGGACGAGTGGTGCCATCTACCTATGGGGCGCCTGCTTGCAGCAGGGCAACGACCCGAAGAAGGGGTACGCCCGGACGTGGGCTTTTCAGACGGCCAACATCGCCGCCGGAATCGCCTGCGGCGCGGTCGTGATCTCCGCGAAAGACAACACAGAGTCCCCGTTGCGCGTGTACGGCCCCGGCTCGAACCTTGCTGATCACAAGCTCCTTGAGGTCACCGCGGGCGGTGAGTTGATCCTCGCCGGCGGTACCGGCAACGGCTACCGCCTAGCGGAATTGATGGGTGCCACAAATCCCTCCGGCTGGTCTGGCGTGCTGAAAGTGAAGACGCCTGCCGGAGCGACGGCGGGCTACATCCTCCTCTACTCGAACCCGTAATCCCCCGAAAGGACAAATCGAATGAAGTTGACACTGGACCACACCCAGCGTCTGAACCTGCANNTGGGCGCGCAGCGGGCAGACGTGGGATCTATTCGCGCGATCTGGGCGGTGCAGGACAAACTCGCCCTCGATGCCGGCCAGGAGAAGGTCATCGAACTGAAGCGCGAGATGGTGAACGGGACGGAGCGGACGGTGTGGAACCCCGCGCTCTCTATCCCGCCCCAAGACTTTGAATTCTCCGATTTGGAGACGGCCCGCATCAAAGCCGCTCTCCAGACCTGGGACTCGTACACAGCCAATGCGGATCGCCGATGGCTGCAACCACTGGTCGAGGCGCTGTTCCCAACGGACCCGCGAGAGTGACACCAGCAATCTGTTTCGGCACGTTGGAGACGAAGTCCCTTACGAATTCGTCGCCACAGCGCGGCCAGCCTCCTCTCCTGACCCTAGATCACCGGAAAGCTTTCTTTCACGGCGTCTGCCGCGCGGAAGAAATGGTCGGTTGCGAAATCCAATCAATCTGTCCATACCGTCATTACCCTGCCCGCCAAAATACCTCTGTTTTTGAGATGTCAGTTTCCTCGACCCACCCCCCGCGAGCGTAGCCCCACCCCATCGACGGCGAATCGCCACCTCGCCGCATGCCGCATTGGCCGTCCCCGATTCCACTATTCCACTTGCTCCTCCTACTGTCCTTGCCCGTTCTCTCCCCGGCTCGCTCAAGTGCGTCGGCTGCCCATTTGCCCCGCGAGGCCGTGGCCATGCACAGGTTGGTTGCGCTCATCGCGTTCTGCTAATCTAGCCTGCAAGCCGCCCAGTCGCTCTTTGATTCACCAGGGCGAAGGCTGGAACATTACCCAGCAGGCGGCGGCTCAATGTAGGGAATCGCCGAGGAGCGATGCCGACCCAACTTCCGGAAGACGCGCGGCGAAGACTCGAAGCAGGCCAGGGCGAGTTGCACGACCGCTGCTGGCACAACGTTCAGCGACTTCACAAGTGGTCGGGCAAGTTGGAGAGGGAGGGTCCTTCGGGCGAGGACGCTGACTACTACGAGTCAATGGGACCGCGTTCGCTGGTTCTCGGCCCGATTGTGTGGGACGGGCCGACGGATAAGCGAAAGTTGGGCTGGGACGAGATTACGGCCGCACTCCGTGCGAAGGTCCGCGATCTATTGGGGCGCTACGCACGCGAACTCGCAACGTTGGCCGGTGGGGAGTGGTGGTCCCTGGAGTTGACGCGCTCGGAATTGGAGTCGCGGATGGCTGCAGTTCTCCAGTCCGTTCTCGCTGACCTGAAGGATGTCGCGAGGGACGCGGACTCGGATCTCGGACTAGGCTTGGAGATCGAGCCACTGGTGGCGGACCTGAATACTGGCCTGCAGGCGTGGTGCGATGACTACGTTGAGCGGTATGGCGCACGTGTCGGGCTCTATGGAACGGCAGAAACCGGCCTCGGTGCGCCAAAGGGAGCCGGGCAGGCAGGCGCATCGTCTCCGAAAGATCGATTGCGCGTCACGTCGATTGACGGTTCGGTTCGGTGGATCAATCCTGAGGGCTCCGATCCAGCAGAGAGTATTTGGGCGCCCGAAGACGAGAAGCGCATCTCAGCATGCGTGTTCGACGGCCGGGCGGCAGTTAGAAGCGAACTGGAAGGGATCTTCTCCGGAAAAGAGTGGCCCGCGCTGGCGGCTCTCGTCGAACCCTTCCGGCGCTATGCGGTCGCGGTCTTTGATGTTTACGCCTCAGCCTATAGCCATGTGGCCCGAACGTTGGCGGCCTATCAGGAAGCACTCGATCAACTACTGCTTCCGATGGTGCTCAGGGATCTCTTCGGTCGCGAGTGGGACCGCTGCCCCGGTGAGAAGGTAATACGGATGCTCTGGCAAGATGGGCCGGACGGAAAACCCGAGGGCCGAGAGGTTGCCGTAGTGGCGGGAAATGACCCGGACCCGACCTGTGTCTTCTACGATTTGCTGAGCAACGCAATTGAACACCGATTCCGTTTCTTTGAGCCGTTGCCGCCGCCCGCGCCGGGGGAGCCGCCGGGTATCAATCTGACGAACCTGGAATGGTGGCAGTACATCGGGCTGAGCGAACGGCACAGTCTCGCGATGGCTATCAAGCCATACATAGAAGACCGAGTTGCACACTGGCGATTCATTTACTCTCCGACCGCGCCACCAGACTCCGATAACACACGCGACGAAGCGCGGGGCGATCTGCCGCAACAGCCGGAGCATCCAGAATCGGGAGCGGTCAGGCCCCAAGTGTCGATGGCTGCTCGGACGCCATCGTCGAGCGGCGCGAGCGCGATGGATTCGCCAACCAGGGTCAGATTCGAAGCTGGGCTGGCGCTTGCCGAGGTGACGTTGGCTCAGGATTTGCAGGACCTCGGACCGAGCTTAGAGATTGCGCAAAAGTATGTTACCAGCGCGACGCTGACCTTAGCCCGGTGTATTCTGACTCCGCATTGTGCGGAGCCATACGAAGCAATCCGGCGGGCCTACGATTTCGCAGAGTGGTTCGCTGCTGAAACAATGAAGACCGCCTGGGTCTGGCTGTGTGTCTTCGGAGAGATGGACACGTCGGGGAAACTTGAAAAATACAAACGCGAGGGACGGACGGAGGACGGAGCGCCCAAAGGAATGACCGACTCCGAACTTCGCGAGTGGCATGGATGCCTATCCGGGCTCGCCCAGGAGGCCCTGGATGAGTTCGTCCCTGAGTTCTGGAAGGAACGGCTCAAGTACTTCTCGGGTCTTGCCGGCGGATGCGCGCCGACCGATTCGGAAACTCCGAGAGCAACTGAGGACCGCCGGGGCCCTGTCGCGTCGGTACAAGAACCGTCTGATTCACCCGTCGATTCCGATGTGCCAAAACAGGACCGCACCAAGCCGCGACCGGGGAAGGAGCGGAAAGGCGACGCCTCGTTGCTCGCGGGCAAGCGCGCGGTCAACTTTAGGACAGCAGAACAGTATCTTGGCCTCACGGAACGCCAACGGCAGAATCTCGTTAGGGATCGGATACTGGTCGTTGAAGGAAAGGGTCAGAACAAGAAAATCACGACCGATTCCCTCAGAGCTTACCTGCCGCCAGAAAACCCGAACTAACCCGAAACAAACCGAAACGAACCGAAGCGCCCCGCAATTTATCTCCTGTAAAATCAAGTCGTTGGCAGCTATTCTCAACTCGTAGCCCGAAATATCAATCAGGGAGTATGCGATGGGAATGGGTCACAACGAACGCCTCTTCGATGAGCGCGATCTTGCGCGAATCACCAAACGGAGTGTCGCGTCTGTGCGCAGGGATCGGCTTCTAAAGAAGGGATGCCCCTATATCAAGATCGGGTCGTCCGTCCGGTACCTGCCATCGGATCTCGAAGCGTGGTTGGGGTCTTTGCCTAGCCGCGGCAGGCACCAGGAGACGCCCGCTTTCGGGAGTTGAACGGAATGACGCCGCTCAACTTTCTCAACCTCCTCTGGCAGCTCAAGCCGGACGAGATGTACGTCCTGATCTGGACGCTGCACGATAAGTGCTCCCACTGGTACCGCGACGTCGCCGCCGCTGCGGAGTTCGTACTCAAGGCGCGCGGGCTGGACGTATACGTGGGAGTGGGCCTGTCGCGAGCCGACCGCGGGCCGATGCACCGCTGCGTGTCGGATGATGTCGCTGGCCTCAGCGGTTTCTGGGCCGACTTCGATCTGAAGTCGGAGGCGCACACAAAGGCGCTCCCGGCGACCATCGCGGACGCGCTCTCCATCATCCCGGAGTGCATGCCGCCCACGATGGTGATCGCGACCGGCAACGGTGCCCACGCCTGGTGGCTCTTCAAGGAGCCGTACGTCTTCGATGATGCCGAGGACCGGAAGGACACGGCGACGCTCGGGTTCCGGTGGCAGACTCTGCTGCGCCGGCGTGCGTCGCAGCACGGCTGGGCCTTCGACCGGTTGCCGGACTTAGCGCGCGTGTTGCGGATTCCCGGCACGGTGAACCTCAAGGACCCGAGCAATCCGAAGGAGGTCATCCTCCACACGGCGACGGACCGGCGATACAACCTCTCCGATTTCGAGGAGTATCTGGACGGCGCCGAGATTCCCGATCCGGAAGCGGAGGAGGAGGCGACGCGCGAGTGGGCCGAACGGTTCGCGGACAAGCCGCTGGTCCTCAACATCGACGCGCGCATCCCGCAGGAGAAGCTCGACGCCTGGATGGCCACAGACCTGCGGTTCAGGAACACCTGGCTGCGCCAGCGGCACGACCTGAAGGACCAGAGCCAGAGCGGGTATGATATGGCGCTTGCGGCTTTTGGTGCCCAGGCCGGTCTGACAGAGCAACAGATTGTTGACCTGATTGTCCACCACCGCAGCCTGTACGCAAGGTCGCAGCGTACCCGCGTGGACTACTTCCAACGAACCATCGCCAAGGCCTTCCGGCCCAGGCTGGGCGTGGACGCGCCCTTTGGGCTGCTTGGCGCGCCGCCGCTAGCCGCCACGACCGGTCCGGCTGCGCCACAGGGCGCGCCTGTTGCGCTGGGGGAAGGCGGGTTGACCGACAGGGCCGCCCTCGATCCGGCCGCCGCCAAGGTGCTCCTGTGCGAACACCTCTCCGCGGTGCTGGGCGTCCGGATCTGTCGCCTCGTGAAGTTCGCCGGCAAGGAGCCAACGTATCACATGGAGTTGGAAGAGGGGAAGACCGAGTTTCTCAGCGTCCGGAAGTTCATGTCGCAGAGTGCCGTGCGGGAGGAGATCGCCGCTTCGACGGGCAAGATCATCCGGAAGTTCAAGTGCAAGGATTGGGATCAACTGGCGCAGGCCATGCTGGACGCCTGCGTCATCGAACAGGGCGGCGAGGAGAACGAGTGGGAAGGCGCGGCGCGCATGTACGTGGGGCAGTACCTCTCTGAGACCGCTTTCATCGACACCATCGAAGGCCAACAGGTCCAGAGCCAGCGGAAACCAATCGTGCTGGACGGCAAGGTCGCCATCTGTGCCAGCGACATCCAGATGTACATCAACAAGACCATGTTCCAGATGCTTTCGGTCAAGGCGGTCGCCTCGATGCTCGGGGCACTCGGCGGCAAGAGCATTCGCGTTCGCGGCCCGAAGTTCAAGGAACAGGGCCGGTGGGTG
>PLEM01000289.1 GCA_003137035.1 Bryobacterales bacterium
GCTCAGCCGAATCGAATTCCCTGTCTCGGGAAGCTCCCAGTGGCGGTAGTCCGGGCCGGCTCCTTCCATCCGCTCCGGTGGAAGCACTGCATCTGGGGCCTCGTTTTCCATTTCTCCCATTCCGGCGTGACCCGGCGGGAGGAACTCGCGGATTGTCGGACGGGGCGGCCTCGGCCGACCTGCTTCAGGCGGCCCTCCTGGCGCGATCGGATTCTCTTGCGCCTTCTGGCGTTCGCAGAACCGGGTCGCCGCACGGATGCGTTGGCCGACGCGATCTTCCGGGATGGACAACCCGATGGCCAGTTGTTGGACGGACTCTCCGCCTAGAAAACGCCGGTACAGGTGCAATGCAAACGGTTCGGATCGCATTGCGTTTCCGTTCCGTGTTTCTTGCACCTGGTCTAACATCGACTCGCTCTCGTTCGCGGCGCTGCAGCTTGCGCCCGGCATCCGTCCGTACAGGCGTTTCAAACACTAAGTGCTCATAGTTACATGGACTTGTCAATGCGCGGCGGTACCGTAAGAGTCCCGGTACCCGACCCCCGCTAGGAGTTCCGGTACACCGCCGGGCGGGACCGGTACTGCACCCCCCTTCTTTGCGCCAAACACCGTCCCTCTCTCGAGGCGTGAGAGGCACCCCCCTTGGGAAGCGGAAAGCCCCGACCTCATATGACGCTGGCGCGAAATACCAAACGCGTTTCGCATTTGCTCCCCGGCGCCAGTCTGGGGAGGGTGCCGGCGACCATTGCCAGGACACGGGATGGCCGCGGAAACCGGCACGCCAGAGGCGCGCGCGTCACGGGCCGCGTTGGACCCCGAGCTACGTACGGGCTATGGTGACGAAGGACGAAACAGCTGTCTACGATCCCCTTTATGTGGTGCTTCAGCGCGAAAGCAAGGTGACGGTTCGCATGCGCGTGATCATATACGGACTGGGAACTGATACGCCTTCGAGATTTGCTCTGAACGTGCTTTCCCGCGCTCGGCTTCAGGACGCCTGTCCTGCGCTCCAGGAATCCTATCACGTACTGGAGAAAGAGACGTACAGGGACCGGGAGCGACGGGATGTCGGAGCAACAATCCAAGCCGTTGGGTACAAGTGAACATGCGCATTCGCCGCATCAGTGACGACCAGAACGGTTCGGAGCCTTCCAATAAGCCCGGGTAGACGCGGTTGCCGGCGAAGGCCCCAAACAGGTGTCCGGCATCCATGTTGACAGTTTGTCCCCATGCCGTAGAATGGCGCTGCGCGGAGTCCTCTGCGAGTACTGCGTAAGCGCTATCCGGTGTTCTCGGCAGGTTTCTGCTGCCCTGATCGTGTTTGCCAGTAGCGGTTGTGCCGGTCGTCGTCACACGTCAGCGGGAATTGATCAATGACTTTTCCGTCCGCGGTGGATATGAAGACGACGTTGATGACCTCCGGAACGCTGGTAGGCACGAGGCGGGATTTGAGTCGCTCCAACCTCCGCATGAGATTCCTTCCGGTCATCTTCGTGGTCTCCTCTGTCAGCCGCCGATGGGACTGCCGAACGGCGGCCAACGGACATCGTCGGAAACGGGGGGGCGAGGTTGCGGCGTTAACGCGCCATATCGGTAGCCAACTCCGCGGGCTTGCCGGCCGCTTTCAATGGCATGTCACTTGCGTTCACCGATGACATCCTCCCTGCGGCCACGAGGGAAGAACAGCTAGATGGGGAACGCCCCCAGGTAGCTACCGATATGGCGCGATAACGCTCCTCAGCGGGCCGGCGTCACCCCCGTCTCGTTTGGGTCATTCGACGGTTTGGCGACTATGCAAATGTACGGCGACCCGCGCCGCCTCACCGATGCCGTGATCGACCGCTACTACGACCTGATCCTCGCAGATGGCACGCGCGAGACGTTCGGCATCCTCAGCCGCGCCAACACGCCGGATAACAGCGCCAGAATCCCGGCGCTCGAAGTTCCGGCTTTGATCCTGTGGGGGGCCGAGGACCGGTCGGTTCCGGTCGCGTTCGCCGAACGCTTCCACCGGGACATCCGGGGCTCGCAGCTCATCGTCTACCCGGGAGTGGGGCACGCGCCGGTGGAGGAGATTCCCGCCGAAACCATCCGCGACACCCGGGCCTTCCTGGCCGCGCGGTGAGGGCTCAGTGGCCGGGCAACAGCTCGCCGGTTCTCTGGAGCGCCGAGGCGAGGTCGCCGGGAACCCGAATGTTGAAGACCTTACCGGAACAAGCCCGGGTGATTCGCGAGATGGCGTCGGCAAGCACCGGCTGCATGGGCGAGCCCTCCGGCAGGTCCTTCCAAGGTTCGTTTGTAGAGTAATCGTCGCC
Organism: Bryobacterales bacterium; assembly: GCA_003137035.1. Lineage (GTDB taxonomy): Bacteria > Acidobacteriota > Terriglobia > Bryobacterales > Bryobacteraceae > Fen-330. Next base: position 2,316 of record PLEM01000289.1, read on the forward strand.
CGGCAGGCGGCGCATTCGCCCGCGGGCGAAGCCGGGCATCGGGGATCTCCGGCGGCTCAGCGGTACGAAGTCGAAATAGGCATAGATGGTTTTGCGCGCGGCTGGGGGCGCAAAGACGTGCGCGTCGTCGAAAGTCGAGTACCCGACGAAGAGCACCGCATCGGCGGGTTGCGCGCGCAGATCCTCTTTCGCCAGTAACTGCCAGAGGAAGTCGCGGTGGCCCGCGGGGTTCTTGAGAACTCCGTAGGAGACGGTGGACGGGTTGAACTCGCGCAGAACTTCCTCGACCCTCTGGAAGCCGGCGGGATCGGCCACGTTCTGGCGCAGCAGCTCCTTATGCTGATCGAGGCTGAAGACGACTACCTGGGCGCTGCTGAACGGCAATCGATCGAGAATGGCGGCGAGGGCTTCCAGCATCACCTGGTTCGAGCGCGCCGAGCCGGCGTGGAGGAGGACAGTGAGGCTGCCGGCCCGGGCTCCCGGATGGGGCCAATCGAGCTGGGAGAAGGCGGCCAAGCTGCCGGGAGGAATCGGCGTCTCGACCGTGTTGCGCGGTTTCAACTCCAGGTCCCACTGCTTGCGGCAGACGCGATCGAGGCCCTCGATCAACACCAGCTCCGCGCGATACTCGCCTTCCCCGACATAGAAGCCCCCCGGAAGCCGGGCCTCGTACTTGGAGGCGTTGCGGCCCTGCTCGCCGGCGCCGGCCGGGAACGCCCGGACTTCCTTCAAAAGCAGCGGCTGCGCGCCGGAATGTTTGGGAGTGATGCGGACCAGGATCTCGAGAGGGCCCGTACGGCCCGCGAACTGTTCCATCGAAACGGTGAGCATATACCCCGCCCGGTAGGCGAGACGGTAGGTCAGAACGGGAGCGAGCGGGCGCACTTCGCACGCCAGGGGCGTCTCCGCCGGCTGCGGCTGGAACCAGCGCGCCTCCGTCTCCACTTCGTCCGGAGGAACGGGCTCCTGGCCGAAGACACTCGCGGCGGCGAGCAACGCGCAAAAGGGCGTGGCGAAGTTCACGGAGATTTGAACCTACCAGATTCGACGCGAGAACGCGGTGGCAGGTTCCCGCTCAGAACCAAGTCCTGGCGCGGTATTGGCGGTAGGCGTCGCCGAATTTCTTCTCGAGCACGCGAGCTTCCTTGCGCGCGCGAATCACCTGCATCGGCACGAACACCGCCAGGACGAGGAGCCAGACGGGCCGTCCGATAAACAGGATCAACCCGGCGATGAAGAGGGAGCCAAATACGTAGACGGGGTTCCGGATCTTCGAGTACAAACCGTGCGTGACCAGTTCTTTCGCTTTGGCCCGCACGGCGAAGGACCGTCCCAGTTGGATTCTCGCCAGGAGCCACAGGGAAACGGCCGGAACGACCAGGACCGCCCCGAACACGCGGGAGGTGGTCCAGGGCAGATCGCGAAAGTACCAGCCGGCGAGGACCACGGCCAGGAGAACCACGGAGACGTGGACGACGGTGGTGAAGTGGTGGCGCATGATGGGCAGGCCTCAGGACCAGGTGCGGGTGATCTCGGCGAAGCATTGCAAGCCGCTGGACAGGACGGCGGTATAGCCGCCGCCGGGCCGGGTCCAGGCTCCGGCCAGATACAGGTTGCGGATCGGAGTGGCGTAGCCCAGGCGGCGCATGCCGGAGTTGTCCAGGGTCTGGTCCCAGCCGTAGATCGCGCCGCGGGAATTGGCGGTGTAGCGCAGGTTGGTGAGCGGCGTGCCGATCTCTTTGACCTCGATGGCCTTGGAAAGCCCCGGCAACAAGACCTTCTCGGCCTGGCGGATCAGGATGTCCGCGATGCGCTCCTTCTCGGCGCGGTAGGCGTCCTTGCGGCCCTGGCGATAATCGGCTTCGTACGGCTTCCAGCGATCGAAACCCTGGAGGGTGATGAGGCTGATGGTGTTCTTCCCCTTCGGGGAGTAACCGAAGTAGAGGTTGTCGTAGAGGGTCATGCCCAGACCGGGATTGGCGGTGTCGCCGCGGACGGCCGCCTGGTAGCCGGCCTCGGGATCGTATCCGGGTTCGTAGAAGATCTCGGTTTCGGGAATGCGGAGCGCGCCGACCAGATCCTTCTTGAGCCCCAGGAAAACCTGGAAGCTGGAGAGGCCGACACTGTAGCGTTCCATTCGCGCCAGGTAGTCTTTCAAGGGCCCCTGGTCCTCGACCATGGAATGGAACAGGTCGAGCGGGTTGGAGTTGGCGACGACGGCCCTGGCCGTGTACTCCTGACCGTCCGCGGTCTTCACGCCGTAGGCAACGCCATTTTTCACGAGGACCTTCACCACCTCCGTATTGAGCAGCAGCTTCCCACCGCGCGCGGTGATGAAGGCGACCAGGGCGTCGCTGATCTTCTGCGACTTGCCCTTGGGATAATAACCGCCCTTGGTCAGGTAGCTGATGGTGGGTAGGGCGTAGTAGAAGCTGGCGAGCTTGGAGGGTGGCAGGCCGAAATACCCCCAGAGCGCCGAGACAATGGCCTTGAGGCGGGCGTCCTTGATCCGCGCGTCCATCATCGCGCCCCAGGTGGAACTGGAGGAACGGAGCAGGTGGGGATAATCGACCGGGAATCGGCTCATGTCGATCTTGCCCCCCGCCTGGGAGAACTTGTTAATGTCGTCGGCGACGCCCTGCATGTCGTTGAAGAGCGCCCGAATGCCGGCTTCCTCCTCGGGAAAGTGGCCCACCAGGATCTTGATGTAGCCGGGCAGGTCCTTGGGCGGCACGCGAATATCGTGGTTCGGAAACACGGCGCGATACAGGGTGCGGTGCGGGACGAACTCGACATCCGCGATCTCGGGAAAGCCGGGGATGAGGTTGGCGACGCCGTTGCGCTCGCCGACGGTGGTGGAGTGCAGCGAGACGTCGAAGACGAAACCGCCGGGCCGCTTGAACGTGGTGGCGTAGCCGCCGGGCTTGTCGTGCTTCTCCAGGATCAGGGGCTTGAAACCCTGTCTGGCAAAGGCGGCCGCGCAGCTCAGGCCGCCGAGACCGGCGCCGATGACGATGGCGTCGAACTGGTTCTCGCCAGACTGGCTGGTCTTGGCGGTGGGAAGCGAGTCCCAATCGAGGCCCGCGCCGGGAATCACGGCCAGCGCGGACTGGATGACTTCTCGTCGATTCCAATGGCTGTCGGACATGAGTTGGCTCCGTAACCGAGAGAACACGATAGCACAGGGACGCGGCGCCTGGGGTATATTGAGCCTGTGAACCTACGACATGTTCTTTGCGCTGCAAGTTGCGTCGCTGTTGCGGCATGGGGCCAGGCAGCCGGGCCGCAGGCCGGGAGTAAGGACCGTCCGCTGCCTCGCATCGTGGAGAAGGACGGGCGCCACGCGCTGTTTGTCGACGGCGCGCCGTACCTGATGCTGGGCGCGCAGGTGCATAACTCGAGCGCCTGGCCGGGCATGTTGCCCAAGGTCTGGCCGGTGATCGAGCAACTGCACGCCAACACGGTCGAGATGCCGGTCTACTGGGAGCAGTTCGAGCCGCGGCAGGGACAATTCGATACGACGGTAGTGGATACGCTGCTCGCCCAGGCCCGCGCGCACCACGTCCGCCTGGTTCTGCTGTGGTTCGGCACCTGGAAAAACGGCAGCGGGCACTACATGCCGGAGTGGATGAAGCTCGCTCCGGAGCGCTATCCACGCATGACCGACGCGAAGGGGCGCCCAATCGACTCGCCCTCGCCGTACTCCAAAGCGGCGCTCGATGCGGATGCTCAGGCGTTCACCGCGCTCATGCGGCATCTGAAAGCAGCCGACCCGCAGCGCACCGTAGTCATGGTGCAGGTGGAGAACGAAGCAGGCACCTGGGGCGCCGTTCGCGACTATTCGCCGGTGGCGCAGAAGCTCTTCGAGGGGCCGGTTCCGGACAAGCTGCTGGCGGCGCTCCACAAGCCGGCCGGCAACTGGCAGGAGGTCTTCGGCGCCGACGCCGAGGAGTTCTTCCACGCGTGGTCGGTGGCCCGGTACATCGAGCAGGTTGCAGCCGCCGGAAAAGCGGCCTACCCGTTACCGCTGTATGTGAACGCGGCGCTACGAGACCCGTTGAAACCGAGCCGTCCCCCGAGCTATGAAAGCGGCGGCCCCACGGACAACGTGCTTGACCTCTGGAAGGCAGCGGCGCCGTCGATCGACGTGCTGGCGCCCGACATTTACATGCGCGACAGCGCGCCGTACTGGAAGGTGCTGGAGCTGTATCGCCGCCCGGACAATGCCCTGTTCATACCCGAGACCAGCAATAGCCCCGCCGGCGCCCGCTTCTTCTTTGCCGCCCTGGGCCGCCAGGCGATCGGCTATTCGCCGTTCGGGATGGACACCACCGGCTACTCCAATGCTCCATTGGGAGCCGCGAAGACCGACCCGGAATCGCTCGAGCCGTTTGCGATGAACTACCGGCTGATCGGTCCCATGATGCGCGAGATCGCGCGCTTCAACTTCGAAGGCAAGCTCGAAGCGGTGGTCGAGGAGAAGGGGAAACCATCGCAGACGATCGAGCTCGGGTCTTGGAAGGCGGTCGTGTCGTACGGGATGCCTCAGTTCGGCTCCGGCAACCCGCCCGGGAACCCCGAGTCGGTTGGGCGCGCGCTAGTTGCCCAGCTCGGGGACAACCGGTTCCTGGTGGCCGGATTCAACTGCCGCGTGGATTTCCAGGTGGGCGATGCCGCCTCCGGCAAGCAACGGCAGTTCCTGCGGGTGGAAGAGGGAACTTACGAAAACGGCGCCTTCCGGCCCATCCGGATCTGGAACGGCGACCAGACGGATTGGGGTCTCAACTTCACGTCCGCGCCCCAAGTGCTGCGGGTGTCGCTGGGGACGTATTAGACACAGGCTGAAGGCCTGT
>PLEM01000113.1 GCA_003137035.1 Bryobacterales bacterium
CCAGCCTGCTGCGCAACAAGCTCCGCAGCTTTCTGACCATGGCGGGGATAGCCTGGGGCGTGGCCTCCATCGTGCTGATCGTGGCCATGGGCGACGGCTTCAAGGAAGGCCAGCGCGACCGCTTCCGGCAGATCGGCGAGAACATCGTCATCATCTTCGGCGGCCGGACCGAGAAGCAGGCCGGCGGCCAGCGTGCGGGGAGGCGCATCCGGCTCGACTACGACGACGTGCGCGACATCCGCGCGGAGTGCTTCCGGGTCAGCGTGGTGGTGAGCGAGCTTCAAAACGGGTCCCGCGCCGTGAGCCAGTTCAACAGCGGCGTGTTCAGCACCATGGGCGTTGAGGCGATGTACTCGAAGATCCGCAACGTCCCGGTGGATCGCGGCCGGTTTCTCGCCGAGGAAGACGACACGTCCGCGGCGCGCGTGGCGGTGCTCGGGGACAACGTCCGGAAGCAGTTGTTCGGCGAACGGCCGGTCGAGCCCGGCGCAGGCGTGGCACTCAACGGACTGCCGTTCCGGATCGTGGGCCTGATGCCGCCCAAGACCCAGAACAGCAGCTACAACGGCCTGGATAGCGACAAGGTCTACATCCCCTACTCCACCATGGTACGCGACATGCCGCCCAACGACCCGAATTTCCAGCCCGGCATCATCACCGACCTGATCTACGTTCCCGCCTCACTCGACGATTGGAAGGCGGCGCGGGACCAGGTGATGCACGTGCTCGCGCGCAACCATCGCTTCGACGTCGAGGACAAGAGCGCCGTCTTCATCTGGGACACGGTGGAGAACGCGCGGCTGGTGGACCGCATTTTCACTTCCATGACCCTCTTTCTGGGCGCGATCGCGGTGGTGACGCTCACCCTGGGCGGCGTCGGCGTGATGAACATCATGCTNNGAGATCGGGCTGCGCAAAGCGGTGGGCGCCACCCGCGGCCGTATCCTGGTGGATTACCTTCTGGAAGGCGTGCTGCTGGCCGGCGTGAGCGGCCTGTGGGGCTGGGCCGCCGCCTATGGGATCGCCTCCGCGGTCAACAAACTCCCCAAGCAGGAAATGTTCGGCGGGCTTCCCGTGAGCGGCGCCACCACCGCGGTGGCCTTCGCAGCGCTGGCCGTGATCGCGGTGGCCTCGGCGCTATGGCCGGCTTGGCGCGCGGCTTCGCTCACCCCCGTGGAGGCGTTGAGTTATGAGCGCTGAGCGGGACATGCTTCAGCTTGTCCAGTGGCTTTCCTGCTGAGGCGTAATCCATGCGCATTGGCTCCATCTTCGGCGAGGCGGCGCAGGCCTTGAAGTTCAACCGCCAGCGCAGCATCCTCACCATGATCAGCCTGGCCTGGGGAGTGGCCTGCTTCGTCATTCTCTACTCCTACGGCGACGGCTTCCACATCGCGTTGCAGACGGCGTTTCGCACCGTCGGCCAGGACCTTATCCTCATGTTCGGCGGGCGAACATCCACCCAGGCCGGCGGTGAGCGCGCCGGCCGCAGGGTTCGCCTGGAGCTCTCGGATATGGATGCGATCCGCGAAACGGTTCCCCTGGTGGCCGCCATTTCGCCCGAGATGATGAACGGCGGAATGACTGTGGTGCGCGGGTACCGCACCAACACCATGATGGTGCGCGCCGTCAAGGTCGCCTACGGGCGCATCCGCAACCAGACCATGGCGACGGGCCGGTGGATCTCGCCGGACGACGAAGTGCAGAAGCAGCGGGTGGCGGTGCTGGGGGCCAAGGCGGCGGACAAACTGTTTGGCGAGATGCTTCCGGAAGGCGAGGAGATCACCATCAACGGCCTGCGCTTCAGCGTGATTGGAGTTTTGAAGACCAAGACGCAGATCGCCAACTACAATTCGCCGGACAACGAGTGCGCGTTCATCCCCTACGAGACCGCGTCCCTGTATCGCGATTTGAAGTACCCCGACGACTTCGCGTGGATGCCGGCCAACCCGATCTTCCGCGAGAGGGCGGTGCGACAGGTGCGGGAGGTCCTGGCCCGGCTCCACAACTTCTCCCCGAACGACGAGCGCGCCGTGCGCATCATCGTTTTCAATGAATTCATGCGCCTGGTCGATACCATGGGCATCGCTTTGCGGCTGCTGCTGGCCTTCATCGGGACCCTGACGCTGGCCATCGGCGGCGTCGGCCTGGCCAACATCATGCTGGTCTCGGTGACCCAGCGAACGCGGGAGATCGGCGTGCTCAAGGCGCTGGGCGCGACGCGCCGCTCGGTTCTGTCGCAGTTTCTGCTCGAAGCCATGGCCATCGTAACCGCTGGCGGCGCGTTTGGCGTGGCGGCCGGCTGGGCCGCGACCTCCATGCTCGAAACCCTCCCCCTGCTCGGCCCGATCTTCCACGACACCAGCGGCTCGGGAGACATCCACCTGCAGATCTCGATGTTTGCGGTGCTGACCTCAACGGTGCTGTTGGAGACCGTGGGCCTGGTCGCCGGCCTGCTCCCGGCAATCAAAGCCGCGCGCCTGGACCCCATCGAGGCGTTAAGGTACGAGTAGGCACTCAGCTTGTTCGTGCGGGCAAGCCCGGCAACTGCGGTGCAATTCGCCTAAGAATCCGTACTGCCGGCTCCCGGATTTCAACCGCCACCCGTTTCAAGTGCTCGCCCGAGCCTGCCTCGACCGCGTTCAACGCCTCGTAAATAGGCCGCCAGGCATCCTTCCACCCCTTCTCGTCGAGTAACTCGAGGCAATCCCGAACCCGCCCGCATCGCACTGCTGCGGCGAAAAAGACTTCGAGTGCCTTCCGGCCGGCCGAGAACAGGTCAATAGGATCGCCCACTAGCGCGTCTTCCAACGCTACAGAAGCACGAGGAAAGTCGCCGAGTTGAGCCAGCGCGACAGCACGATACAGGCGCACCAGCCCATTCGAACTGTCTCGTTCCTGAACCAGGTCGCAGATTCCGAGGAGGATCTTTCCGAAAAGCGGATAGTTGTGGCACAGTCCGAGAAGTTCATCCCAGAAATCATCTCGACGAGACGCATCCATCCAGATCGGAAGTTGTTCGTCCCCGCTCTCCGACCCACGGGCGCAAGCCGCGAGGATTGCTGCCGACACGGCCTCTGATACGGGGTCCCTTGAGTGTAGTAGATGGGCCTGACGGATGAACTGCAACGCCTCTTGCTCCGCGTGTAATTCGCAGTACAGCAACACTCCTAGGTTCCGCAAGTTCCGAGAGCCGTTTAGATCTAGCTCCACCGACTTACGCAGAGCAGCTTCCGCCTCGTGAGGTTTCCCCGCCCAACAGGCGAGGAAGACTCCAAAGTTGCCCCAGATGTCTCCGTTTCGCGGGTCTATCTCCAGAGCCTTGCCGAACGCTGCCTCCGCTTCGTCCAATCGCTCGGGCGTCCTCGCAAGGAGATTCCCGAGGTTGGCCCAGGTCCCGGCAGATTTCGGGTCGAGCTCGATCGCCTTCCGACAAGCCTCCTCCGCCTCGTCGGATCGCTCGGGCATGTCGAGAAGAAGATAGGCAAGGCTGGCCCAGGGCCAAGCGGACTTCGGGTCGAGATCGATCGCATTCCGGTAGGCCACCTCCGCATCCTTCTTTCGGTCGGGAATCTCAGTCAGGACATCGCCAAGCCTGTTCCACGGCCAAGCAGACTTCGGGTCGAGCTCGATCGCCTTCNNGCAGACTTCGGTTTGAGCTCGATCGCTTTCCGAAGGGCCGCCTCCGCTGCGTCCGCTCGCTCGGGCGTCCTCCCCAGAAGTCTGCCAAGATCGACCCAGAACCCAGCGGACTTCGGTTCGAGCTCGATCGCCTTCCGAATAGCCGCCTCCGCTTCGTCCGCT
>PLEM01000092.1 GCA_003137035.1 Bryobacterales bacterium
CCTGGCGGCCGGTTCGCATGTCGGTGGCCCGGAAGATGGAAGCCATGCCGCTGCGCGCGACAACGCTGTCGATGCGGTACTGGTCGAGCCGTTCGCCAGGATGGACTGGAGTCATCGTTGGTGCAGGTCGGCGGCAAAGGGCTGCGGGCCTAACGAAGCCGGTATGGCCGCCCGCGGTACATGCCCACGCGTTCCACGCCTCGAACGCGTATCAACTGAACGCTAATATTATCGCTGCCGTCCCGCTCGTTGGCAAGAGCCGCCAGTTTTCGCGCCGCCGCATTCAGGTCGGCGCCGTGCCCGGCCGCGGCGGCCATCTCCTGCGCGCTCACCGATCCGTGCAGGCCGTCGGAGCACAGCAAGAGCACGTCGCCCGTGAACACCTGGTTCTCGCTGGTTTCGACGTTGACGAACAGGTCGCTCCCCAGCGAGCGGCTGAGGACGTGGCGGGTCTCCGACTTGGCCGCTTCCCGGGCGGAAATCAGTCCCAGGCGTTCCTGCTCTCCGGCCACGGTGTGATCGCGCGTGAGCAGCGTCGCGTGGCCCAGCCGGATGAGGTAGCAGCGCGAGTCGCCCACGTGCGCCACCACCGCGCGATCGAATCGCACGGCGCAGGCTACCAGGGTGGTTGCCATGGAGGCGCCGCTGCGGGGGCCCGCCGCCAGCCCGGTCTCATAGACGCGCTCATTGGCGTCCCGTACCAAGCGTGGCAACAACGCAGCGTGCGCCTCCTCCCCAGTGGCTTCGCGAAACCCGGCAAGGAGGCTCTCGACCGCGGTTCGCGAAGCCACTTCGCCCAGCTCGTGCCCGCCTACTCCATCGGCCAGTGCGAACAGCCAGCCCTGCGTGCGCACCTGTTCCGGCGTCGCGGGGAGCGCATGACCGAGGGTGTCCTCGTTGTGATCGCGCACTCTCCCGTTGTCGGAGAACTGCGCGAACTCCACGTCAAGCATGGAAGTCCGCGCAGGGCCGATATTGAAGGCGGTGTTGCTCGCCATGCATTACGCCGTCTGCTCGCGGGTCAGGACCAGCGTGGTCCGCCCCGTGCTCTTGCTCGAACGCACGAAGTAGATCCCGCCATAGATCGCCCAGACCAGCGCGATCCCTATGGCCAGCAGGGGTTCCATCTTGGTGCCGTACCCCATGAACGGACCGACCAGATAGAAGACCATGCAGCCCAGATTGGCCAGCAGTCCGAACACGGGGATAAAGAAGTGACGCACCAAGCTGAACTTCGGATGCCGATGATAGCCCACGATGCAGGTCACGCAGCTCAGAGCGTACAGCAGGAACGTGCCGAAATTCGAAGCCAACGTCACCGTAAGCAGCGAATTGGGCAGAGCCGCCAGCGTATCGTGGCTCGGGTACCCGAAGCTGGACCAGAAGCCTTGCGGCAACGCCTTGACGGCGGCGTCCGTTGGCGCGCCCGCATCGCCAAACGCCAGCGCCACGCCAATGCAGCCCACTACCGCCGAGATCGCCGCCAGCGTCCAGATGGCGCGATGCGGTGTCAGGTTCTTCGAGTGCAACATGCCGAAGTGTTCCGGGACCTCCCGGTCTTTGCCCATGGCGTAAGTGACCCGCGCCCCGGTGTTCATGCACGAGAGCGTGGTGCCGATCAGCGCCAGGAATACCGTGAACGCCTCGATCAGCATGAAGGTGCGTCCGTGCCCGGCGCCGAACAGGGCGGTCCCCACCACCACCATCATGTCGCCGATCGGAGCCGCCGAAGTCGACGCGCTCGCCATGGTGTAGCCGCTGTTCAGGAAGTAGTTCGCCGCGAAATACTCGAACAGGTAACAAACCACTCCTTGCACCAGCAGGGACAGGATCACCGCAATCGGTATGTCGCGTTTGGCGTTCTTGGCCTCGCCCCCCATTGCCGTCACCGACTCGAATCCCACGAGAATCAGGATCGCGATGGTGGCTTGCACGAACACCCAGCCCCAGTTATGCGCTTTGACGACCGAAGCCGCGTCGGCGTGGGCCAGGAAGTTGCCCTTCTCGTCCTGCGCCTGATAATTGATGCGGTACGGCACCGGTTTTCCGGCTGCGTCGAGCTTGGCCTTGGGCGTCCCGTCCGCCGTGCGCAGAATGGTTTCGGTGGTCTGCCCGTTGGCGACCGTCTTCTCGGTGGCGAACTCGTAGGTGTAGGCTTCGCCCGAGGTCGAATCGAACTGGTATGCAATGCTGCCCGGCGGGTGGTTCATGCGGTAGCCCAGCGCCAGCACCGAAAAGACCACCAGCGCGGTGATCTGGACGACATTGATGGCGATGTTGACCGCCGTCGAGCCGTTAACGCCGCGGTTGGCGATATAGGCCACCAGAAATGAAAACGCGATCGCCACGGCCATCATGAACATCGGGCCGGGGTTCGAGGCGCTCATGAAACTCGGCCAAATCGTCCCCGCCACGTAGCCGCAGAGGATTCCCATCACCCCCACCATCACTCCCGGATAGATCCAGTAGTAGAGGTGCGACGCCCATCCGACAATGAATTTCGACAGCCGGGCGTAGCGCCAGGCCGAGTCGTGATTCAGAAACGATTGTTCGGCGAAGTAGTACGAACTGCCAGTTCCGGGATACAATTTCGCCATCTCCGCGTAGCACACGGCGGTGGCCAGGCACAGTAGCACGGCGAGGGCGATACCGAGCCACATTGCCGGCCCGGTCACGCCCATGGTTGCCTGCAAAAAGAACGTGAGCCAAAGAAAGGCGCCGGGTGCGATGAGCGCCATTGCGTTCATCGTGAGACCGGTCAAGCCTAAGGTAGTCTGCATCTTCACGGGGGCGGAGTCCGCCATACACTTTCTCCTTTTCAGATTGAGGGATTGCTTGATCGGCGAGGATCGCGGCGCCCGCGTCGAGGGAGCGCTGCCTTGTTACTTACTACCATAAGCGTTCCCGAGTCGAGAACGAAGCGGGAATTTTGGATGGTGGAGATAAAGGAATTCTATGCTTGCGGGACTGATCCGCTAGAAAGCGAGTCCGCAGGATGTAAAGCCTGCCCTACAGTCCTATTGCTGGCTTGGAGTGGGCCGCCGTCCTGGAACGTGCGCTCGTCTGGCTGCGCCGCTCGAACCCGCCGCGGGAACAATCGAACAGGAGGCGCCTGAATTGGACCAAATCACCGTTCCCATCGGTTCCGGAGCTGGAGGCCACCGGACTGGAGCGGCTGCTGCTGCCCGCCTTTCACCGCGACGAGAGCTTCCTGACGCACGCGCTGCGCCAGGGCCGCAGCTGTGGTTCCCGACTGGCTCGAAGAGCGCCACGCCGGCGGGATTCTCGAGATTGGCACGCTATCGCTGGGCGACCTGCGCCTGGCCAACGTCCGCGCCAGCCTCCACTGGGACGCCGCCAATATCGACGCGACCGAAATCGGCGCCCAGTTGGGAGACGGGCTGATCAACGGCCAGTTCCCGGTGAACCTGCGCCGCGCCATCGTACCACCTCGCCGCGCGCTTCCGCTCGGTGAACTGGATGGGCGGGCAATGGGGCCGCACGGGCGTGCCGGACGCCTCGGGCACCGGCCCGGACGTGACGCGGAACCTGAGGCTAGAGGGCTCCTTCCAGGGCCAGTCGATCTCGCTGGTTGGCGACACCGAGTTCAAATCGGTCTCGGGCAGTTGCCCGCTCACCGTGCCGCGCGGCCTCCCCAAGTTACGGTGCACCGACCTCCAAGGCGTGGTGGGTGAAAACATCTACCAAGGCCAGGGCGCCACCTCCGCCGACCGCCGTCTTACTTCCAGCTCACCGATGGCCAGAAACAAATCCGCCTCACCGGGACGCTGCGGCCGTTTTAGCTTAGTCCGGGGTGAGCGGGATGACAGGGCGGCCAACGGGAACGCATGGCCAACCTTCTGTCCACTGAAGTCATGGTCTCATGGCGCTTCTGATCTGGGTTCACGCACCGTCCGCGTCAGCCGCCAAACGAAGTATGCACACAAGGCCACGGCCCAAACCATGCCGAACATGCCGATTTGCCGAAAGGGACGCCATTTGCCACCGATCATCTGGACAGCATAAGCGCCAGTCAGCAGGCTAAACAGGACTCCGCAACCCAGTCCGACGACTCTAGCCTTGGAAGGCCAGTCTCGTTTCCGCCTTCGTCCCAAGCCTTCGTCCAGCCTCATTCCAACCCAGAACCAAAACAGCACGATGCCAAGGAAGAAGCCCACGTCCGTAGTTGAAATCCAGATAAGCGTGTAGTCACTGTTGTGCTTGAATATGACACCGTCTACGTTTCTGATGGGATAGTTCAGGACCAACGCCGGAAAATTGAGACCCTGCGACACTCTTCCAGCCAGCGCTGGGACATGCTGAAAGACATACTCAGGATTATCGACTGCGCCGTCTCGCTCTGCGATGACCCGGTACAGATGGGGGTCGTAGACGTGGCACGCCAAGGCGAGGGCTAGCTGCACAATCGGTAATAACCATTTCCAATTGACGCGTTTCACAATACGCTCCTTATCTTACACAGATGCCCCAGCCGGGCATGCGGTAAGTTTCTACGTACCCGCACGGCCTAGGATCACCCGCGTGGGGGTACACTGAGCCGATGAACTGCTCCAAATACGCATTGATGTTGCGGGTGTCGATAAGTTCACTACAGCCCAGGAAATCCTGCAACTGCTGGTCACTCAGTTTAGTGAACCCGTGCAGAGCTTCGTGGAATAAGAGCCCGATGTTGCGCGACCTAGCCACGTCGCTCTCGGCATAATCGAGTCTTATGGCTCTCGGCTCGAAGAACACTCTCAGTCGTTTGCCCGGCTCTTGGCCTTGGCGGCATGTAACCGCCGCCACATCGCACTTATTGGAGTTGTTGCTCACCGAATAGTAATATTCACCCGTCCAGTTGTCGTGTCCTGTTACACATTCTGCGTTGCCTAGCTTCACGGTTGACTGGGGTCCGTCGTAGAACTCAGGCCCCGGCTCACGCCCCAGGTATTTTAGGAAGGCATCGAGTGAATAAGTGGGTTGATTGGTCTGCTGATTTGTGAATACACGGTTCTGCAGATCCAGGGCTCGGTTCGTATCGCTCAGCCTCGTCTTCAGATACCACCATGCATCAAAAACGGCCTGTTTAGTGCCGGGACAGACTGGAGGCGGGCTGCGGGTGGGGTCTTCGCAGCTGTCAAGCTGAGCGTACTCCTGCTGGTCGACCGCGGTAGTGTTGGATGAGAAGTTCGCAAAGGCAAACGGCGAGAAGCCAGCGGCAGCCTTGACCAGCGCCGCCCGCACCAGATTGACGGAGCCATGTTGGTATGTGTATCCCAACCACGATTGTACGGGCAGGTTGTCGATCTGCCCCGTAACATTTCCGTTCTGGTCGAATGTTACGGCTGGCCCTGGCTCGTCGTTGTAGGGGATGGCGATCATGCCGCCATCGGCGGTGGCGAGCTAGGGTTGGTAGCTCCCTGCCACGCTCCAGCGCAGGCTCCCGTTCGCGTCGAAGGCGACCATGTACTGGGTCCCATTCAAATCCTCCGTGGTGCCGACAAAGGAACCGTCTTGAGCCTGGAGTACCGGCGTGACAGGCCGGCCTTGGTCGGGCACCTGCGGAGCGCCGATAAGGCTCACGCTGGCGCCCGTCGTGCTCGCCATGTGCCAGTCGACGGGCCCCGAGCCAAAAGTGGGGCTCGACCAGCTCAACAAGATTCCCTTGTCGGCGTTCGTGATCGTCTGCACGTTAAAGGAATAGATGTCACCCAACACCCAGTGGTCGAGGTCGTAGATCACGAGATTGTCATAGGCTCCGCTGCTATCTACCCGAAGCAGCCGGAGACGTCTGAACCCATTCGACCAATCGACGTACGAGTAGGGGAGGTAGACATAGCCGTCGCCGGCAATCATGAGGCCGTACTGCATTTCTACGTCACTAACTATCGGTATCGTGACGCTGAACTTCAGCCCGCCCGTGGCCGGATCGATGCCAATCACCGAAGCCGGTTGGTATCCCAAACCCGGATCGATGTCGTGTTGAATGACGGCGAAGATGGTGCCATCGGTATGCACGGCTAGGTACCGGAAGTCCCAAATCTCACCAGCCCTAAGTCTCGTGGTTGGGTCTAGGACGTATATGAGGTCCCGCTGGCCGGTAATCCCGTTCAACTTCACGATCGAGTATGTCCCATCGCTATTCAGCTCCACAAAGACCAAGCCACCCTGGAAATCCGGCAAAACGGCTCCCGACGCCCAATAGACCGGCGTCCGGCTTATGTCCGCGGTCCACGCCGTGGTGCCGTCGCTCGTGATGGCTTGTACCGTGCCGTCCTCCTGGAACGCGAATACGTCCGCCACGCCGCTTGGACTGGGCACCGCTGGCACAATCCTAGCGACACCCGATCCGTTCCCGGGATTGGACCACAGCACCGTCCCCACGGGCAGGTCGCCGGCAGAAACCGTGACATCGCAGGACGCCGTGCCCGCCGTGATGGTAGCGTGTCCGACAGCCAGGGCCGACAGTACCGGCGAGTCATCGCTCGACAGGCTCACCACATTCGGATCGCTGGATGTCCAGGTCAGCCCCGTTACTGGTTGCCCAGTCGGACTGGTCGCCTGGATCTTGTGCGTGTCGCCCACCACCATGTTTATCAGGTTGGGCTCCAGGGTCACGGGGTTGCCGCCCGGTGCCGTCACG
>PLEM01000238.1 GCA_003137035.1 Bryobacterales bacterium
CCACCCAGGCCAGCGCCATCACTTTCGTTTCCACCACCGGCCAGGGCTACGTCGACGGAATGCGCCTGGTGCAGATGTACTTCGGCCTGCCCATCGCCATGGTGATCCTGGCGGCCACCGCCGTCCCGATCTTTCACCGCGCCAACGTCTACACCGCCTACGAGTACCTCGAACAGCGCTTCGACTCGAAGACGCGCGCCCTGGTGAGCGGGATTTTCCTGATCCAGCGCGGCCTGGCGGTCGGCCTCTCGCTGGCCGCGCCAGCCATTGTGCTGACGGCGATTCTGGGCTGGCCCTTCCGCGCGACCACGCTAATGTCCGGCTGCCTGGTCATGCTCTATACCGTCACCGGCGGCGTCAAGGCCCTCACCTGGACCGACGTTCAGCAGATGGGGATCATCTTCTGCGGCCTCATCGCCGCCCTGGTGACGGCCATCTGGTTGTTGCCCTCGCACCTCTCGCTGCGGGACGCCATTACGCTAGCCGGCGCCGCGGGCAAGCTCAACGCCGTGGACCTTCACTTCGATCTGAAGAACGAGTTCAACATCTGGAGTGGGCTGATCGGCGGGACCTTCCTGGCTCTCTCGTATTTCGGCACCGACCAGTCGCAGGTGCAGCGCTACCTCACGGGCAAGTCCATCGCGCAAAGCCGGCTGAGCCTGCTGTTCAACGGCGTCGTCAAGATCCCGATGCAGTTCGTCATCCTGTTCACCGGCGCGATGGTGTTCGTGTTCTACCTATACCAGCAGCCGCCGCTGTTGTTCCAGCCGGCCGAGTTGAAACGGATCGCGGCCCAGGCGGATTACCGGCCCGTCGCCGAGAAGTACGACCGTGCCTTCGAAGAGCGGAAGCAAGCGGCCGACCGCTTCATCGAGGCCCGCCGCTCGAGCGACCCGGCGCGCGAGCGGGCCAGCCTCGACCAGTACCGGCGCGCGCAGCAGGATATCGATGCGGCCCGCACGCGGGGCCTCGAGCTCGCGCGCCAGGCCAGCGGCGATCCTCGCTTCAACGACACCAACTACATCTTCCTTTCCTTCGTCACGCGCTACATGCCGGCCGGGATCGTGGGGCTGGTGATGGCGGTGATCTTCGCCGCGACGATGTCCTCGATTTCCGCCGAGTTCAATTCGCTGGCGACGGTCTCGGTGATCGACGTCTACCGCCGGCACGTCCGCAAGGGAGCTTCGGACAGGCATTACTTGCGCTTCTCCCGGGCGGCGACGGCGTTCTGGGGCTGTTACGCGATGATCTTCGCCGCACTCTACGGCCAGAATCTCGGCACGCTGGTGGTGGCTGTGAACAAGGTCGGCTCGCTGTTCTACGGCGGGATGCTGGGCGTCTTCGTTCTGGCGTTCGGTTTCCCCCGCGTGCGCGGCACCGCCGCCTTTCTCGGCGTCCTGGCGGGCGAAGCCGCCATCTTCTACGCCAGCTTCTTCACCCAGATTTCCTTCCTCTGGTACAACGTGGTGGGCTGCTGCGTGGTGGTCGGCGTGGGGCTGCTGCTGTCGATGGTCCAGCCGCAGGGAGAGGCGGCGTAGACTTACTCCGGCGGGTGCATCGCCTGTAGGTTTCTCATCACCATGAGCGTGTCTGGGTGCTCCTCGCCCAGCACTCGCCGCATGGCTGCCAGGGCCTGCTCCATGAGTCGCACGCCCGCCGGATCCCCCTGGCGCCGCAGCGTTTCCGCCAGGTTGTTCATCGCCCAGAGCGTGCCCAGGTGCTCCTCGCCTAGCACTCGCCGCCTAGCCTCCAGCACCTGCTCTTGAAGCCGCCGTGCGCCCGCCCGATCCCCTTGCGCGGACCGCAGAATCGCCGCGAAGGAGCCAGGAGCGGTTGCAGCCCAAGCCGTCTCCGTGTCGCCCGCAGCCTGGGTCAAGCCTCGTTCGAAAAGCCACTCCGCGTGAGTCCGGCAGGCGTTCATCAGCGGCCAGTGCTTTGGGTTCTGGCAGCGCTCGAGGTCCATCACCTTGCGCACGGCGCGGCAGGCGGCCAGGAAATCAGCCGTCTCGTCTTGGCCCGCGGCGGTGCGAATGAAGTCCGCGATCACGCGGTGCATGACTCCGAACATGCCCCCGCCCCCGCCGGTAACGAAGCTCCGCCCAGTCAAAGCGAACCGGGCCTTGGGGTTGTTTACGCTGGGACCGAACGCGGCCATCACCTCCTCCGGAATGGGCGCCGGCGCCAGTTGAGCCAGCAGACGCGCGGCTTCCTGCCCCTCAGGGCCGAGCTTCTCGAAGGAAATTGACAGCGCCTCGGTAATGCCGCGAATCGCACCCTCCGGGACCTGGCCCCGCAGCGCCTCGGAAAGCCCGTCGAGCTCGGCGGTGAGCGGCGCCGAGTGTTCCGCCATGTCGAGCAGTCTCGGAGCCGAGCTCGGGTCAATGCGAAGCACCGCGTTCAGCAGGTCCAGAACGAGAGGGAGATCGCCCACCGATTCAGCAAGCTTCTCCCATTGCTCCCGGCGCAGCGAATCGGAACGGTCCATACCGTGCGTCAGCAGCGCCACGGACGCGGAGCGCGGCAACACGTCCAACGGCAAGGCCGCCACTCCCGATTCGCCCGTTCTTTGCCGGGACGTGGCCAGCACGGTCGAAATGCCCAGCGCGGGGCAGTAGTCGCCCAGGCTCCGCGCCGGAGCGCCGGGCGCGCTCTCCGGGACGTTGTCCACCACGAACAGAACGGGCTTGGCCGGCGGGAGTTCGCGCAGAGCGGTCGAGAGCAAGTCGCGGAGATCGGCGCCCTGCTGGCGAAGAGTTGGCAGATCCAAAGACACCTTGTCGAGCTTGCGCAGGATGCCGTAGAACTGCTCCTCGAGCCCGCCCTGGTCCACATCCGCGTTGATCCAGAACAGACCGCCCGGGTGATAGCTGGGGCCGTAGCGGTGCAGGTATTCGATGGCAATTCGGGTCTTGCCGAAACCGCCCGCCGCCGAAACAGTGCCGCTCAAGGCCGCACTGCGGGCCGCATCGCCGCGCATGGTGGAAAGCGTGAAGTGGATCCGCGCCACGTCGTTGGCCCGGCCGACGAACCGCTCCCCAATGGACACCTCCATCTGCCCCTTCGGGTGATAGACGGGTACGCCTGCGAGATTCCCCGGCGGCGGGAGCGCCGCTTCCTCCAGCAGGGTCTCGAGAATGCGGCCGCCTGCCGCGTCACCGAGGCTCGAAGCCGGAAGCCGCTCCCGGATGAGCGCCACCAGCCGCTCGGTCTCATCGGCTCGCGGCCAACTCGTCATCCGGAGATCCGGAGGGAGATTGTCGAGCGCCGCCGGCCGGCCTCCCGCCGGCAGCGCGATCACGATGTGACGCAGCGCCTCGGAGAGTTGCTCGGACGTGCTGCCTGGAGTTCGAAGCAATACGTCGTACGGAGCCAGCGCCGTGCGCAACTCGCGCAGGCAGTACCAGCGGGTAAAGTAAACGTCATAGGCCAGCACTACGACGACTCGCGAAGCCAGCAGCGCCTCAATGATGGCGCGCGGGAACTGCTCCCCGTCCTCGATATCCGAGCTGTCCAGAAACGCCTCGTCGCCAAGCGCCTGGTGGAGCGCCTGGGCGGCATCCAGACTGGTGCGCCGGGCATACGA
>PLEM01000413.1 GCA_003137035.1 Bryobacterales bacterium
GTTTCAAAGCCGCTCATGGAGAGCACGGCATGGCCGAAGGCGATCAAAACCACCACAAACGGGAACTGGAGCCAGCGGGTGCCTTCCCACCACCCGAGGGCCTCCTTGCTGAACTGCATGTTGGCGGCGATGGGCGCCGGCGGCAGGTGGACGTTTCCGCGCACCAGCAGCGTGATGGGCGCCCAGATCAGCAGCGCCACCAGCATCACCGTGGTGATCTGAATAATGCGCAACGCCTGGGTGCTCGACTCGTGAATGCCCTTGACGTTCAGCCGCCAGAAATACACTGTGACGACCAGCCCGAAGATGGCGGCGAAGTAGTTCGGGTTGAGCCGGAAGCCCTGGTGCGTCATCTCGAGGAAGTCGTTGATCAACCGGCCCAGGTACTGGCCCGCGCTCACCGAGCTGATCGGTCCCGTCAGGATGTAGTCGAACACCAGCGAGGAAACCGAGAGTCGTGCTACGAACGGTCCCATGCTGTCGCGTACGACCACGTAGACGCCGCCGCGCACGAACATGCTCGAGCTCTCCAGGTACACCGAGCGTACGGCGAAGCAGAATAACATGACCCCCAGCACGAGCCAGGGCGCCGCCCGCCCCACCGCCTGCTCGGCGATGCCGCCCGCGTAGAACGAAGAGGAAGCCAGGTCGCCCAACACAATCGAGGCGCCGCGCCAGAAGGAGATGAAGGACAAGGCGACGGTGGTGGCCACCACTACTTTCGGGATGGAGCCAGGGCCGGGAGTCGACGACATTGCGGTACCCGTCTATTCTACGATCATATTGATGACCGGCTCCACCGCCGCCGCTCTCGCCGCCGAAATCGTGGATCGTCTGAAGGCCCGTGGCCACCCGGCCTACCTGGTCGGCGGCTGCGTGCGCGACCTTTTGCTGGGGCGCGAACCGAAGGATTACGACGTGGCCACCGGCGCCCGCCCCGATGAAGTGGTATGCCTGTTCCCCAATGCCCGGCTGGTGGGCGCGCACTTCGGGGTGGTGGTGGTTTCAAGCGGGAGCGACTGCGTCGAGGTGGCCACCTTTCGGAGCGACCACGCGTATCTGGACGGACGCCGGCCCGTTGCCGTCGAGTTCGAAACCGAACCACGGCAGGACGTCGTGCGCCGCGATTTCAGCATCAATGGCTTGCTCATGGACCCTGCGAGCGGGGAGGTGCTGGACTTCGTTGGCGGCCGCCGCGATATCGACGCCCGCCTCATTCGAGCCATCGGCGATCCCGGCATCCGTTTTGACGAGGACCATCTGCGGATGCTGCGCGCTATCCGCTTCGCCGCCCGCCTGGGTTTTGAAATCGAGCCGGACACCTTCGAGGCCATACGCCGGCTGCACGAAAAGATCCGGCTGGTTTCGGCCGAGCGCATCCGCGACGAACTGGCGCGCATCCTCACCGAGGGTGGGGCGCGGCGCGGGTTCGAGTTGCTCAACGCCTCGGGGCTGCTCCCCGAGATCCTCCCGGAAGTGACCGCCATGAAGGGAGTCGAGCAGCCGCCCGAGTTTCATCCCGAGGGCGACGTCTGGACGCATACGCTCATGATGCTGGAGGGGCTGCGCTCGCCCAGCCTCACGCTGGCGCTGGGCGTGCTCCTTCACGACGTCTGCAAACCCTCCACCTTCCGCGTGGCGGACCGCATCCGCTTCGACGAGCACGCGGAGGTAGGCGCGCGCATGGCCGTTCAGATCCTGGGCCGGCTGCGTTTCTCCAACCAGGAGATCCGGCAGGTGGAAGCGCTGGTGGCCAACCACCTCCGCTTCAAGGACGTCCGGAAAATGCGCGACAGCACGCTGAAGCGCTTTCTGCGCAAGGAGGGCTTCGAGGAGCACCTGGAGCTGCACCGCCTGGATTGCGTCATGAGCCACCGCTTGCTCGGCAACTACGAGTTCGTCGCGCGGAAATTGGAGGAGCTGCCGCGCGAGGCGCTGAAGCCGCCCCGGCTGGTCACCGGTCACGACCTGATCGCAGCCGGCTACGAACCGGGACCGGCCTTCGCTCGCATGCTTGCGGCCGTCGAGGACGCGCAACTCGAAGGACAAGTGCGCACAGCCGAAGAGGCGATGTCCCTGGTCCGCGGGCGATTCCCAAACCTGTAGTGAAATCAGACCGCCAACTGCGGCGGCAGCAGCCAGCGCAGCACGCCGCGCGGCGCGTGACCGAACTGCTCCAGGTCCACTCGCGCCAGGCTGCACTTTTTCATGTCGATTTGCGCGGAAGGCACGCCGAGCAGGTAAGCAATCACCTGGCCGAGCACGGGCTCGTGGCCGGCCAGGAGCAACTGGCCCTCGTCGCGGTGGACGCGGATCTCATCCCAGACCTCGGCGGGCGCGGCCTCCGGCAGCAGCGCGTTGGTCTTGACGAGCGGCGCCCGCGTGTTCAGAATTCCGGCCGCCAGCTCCGCGGTCTCCACGGCGCGCCGCAGGGGACTGGCCAGAATGAGGGAAGCGCCCGCGCCCGCGGCCCGCGCCCGCAGCAGCACCGCCCCGAGCTTGCGCCGGCCTTCCGGGGTCAGCGACCGCTCCTCATCCGGGATACGCAGCGATTCCTCCGCGTCTCCGTGCCGCAGCAGATAGATTTCCATCACTCGACATTCTGGCATACTGAGTTCATTGACGCTCACCGGCGCTAGCCCCGACTCCGAAACCGTCCTGAGGCGAGCCGCGCTTTACATCACCTGGGCCTCGGCGGTCTCGATTCTGTTCTCGATCGCGGTGTCGCAGATCCTGCTCGGCCTGGCGGTGATCGCCGTGCTGGTTTCCCGCACCCGATTGCGCCTGCCCGGGATCTGGCTGCCGCTGGCGCTGTTCATGACCGGCACGGTGCTCTCGCTGCTGCTCTCCGGCGACATGCTGGCGGGCCGCCCGCAGATCCGCAAGTTCTACGTGTATCTGATGCTGCTGGTGGTGTTCTCGACTTTCCGTGCGCTGGTGGACGTGCGGCGGCTGGTGCTGGCCTGGGCCTTGGTAGGCGGCGTCTCGGCGCTGGTCGGGCTGGTGCAGTTCGGACGCAAGATCCAGGGCGCGCGCGCCTATGGCGGCACGTTCTATGACTACTACGTCCACGAGCGCATCACCGGCCTGATGAGCCACTGGCAGACCTTCGGTGGCGAGCAGGTGATCGTGCTGGCGATGCTGGGAGCGTTCCTGATGTTCTCGCCGCGGGCGCGCGGGCTCCTGATCTGGCTCGGGCTGCTGGCGGCGGGCGTGATGAGCGCGGGCATGCTGGCCTCCTACGTGCGTGGCGTCTGGCTGGCGGCGGCCTGCGCCGGTGTCTACTTGCTCTGGTTTTGGAAGCGCTGGCTGCTGCTGGTGGTTCCGGTTCTGCTGGCGCTGCTGTTGTGGCTCAATCCAGGATCGGTGCGCGTGCGTTTCCAGTCCGGTTTCATGCCGCGCAAGGAACTCGACTCGAACCAGCACCGGGTGGTGTGCTGGCGCACCGGGTGGGCGATGATCCGGGCGCACCCGTTCTTCGGCGTGGGGCCGGAGCAGGTCGGCCCGAAACTGATGCAGTACGTTCCGAGCGACATCCCGCGGCCACTTCCCGAGGGCTGGTACGGCCACTTGCACAATCTGTACATTCACTACGCGGCCGAGCGCGGCGTGCCCACCATGCTGGCCCTGGTCTGGCTGCTGGGGATGGTGCTTTGGGATTTCCTGCGCGCCCTCCGCCGTCTCCCTCCCGGACGGGGAGAGGAGAAGTCCATTCTGCACGGCGCGGTGGCCGTGGTGGTGGCCATCATGGTCAGCGGCATCTTCGAGGTCAATCTCGGGGACAGCGAGGTGCTGACTATGTTCCTGGCGGTGGTGGCCTGCGGCTACGTCGCGGTTGGACAGGCCGGCGCTACCCCCCAACGAACGGACGCGCAGCCTTCGTCTCCCGCGGTGTTAACATAGTGGGGAGCCGAACTCCACCCAGGAGGCGGAGGACCCAAGCAGTTGGGGCGCAGCCCGATGCGGAATCGGACGGGGTACTTTCAAGCCCTAGCCCGTCAGCTTACTTCGCAGGCCGATTTGAAAGCAATCCGCATGGGGGCGGATTGATAAGGGGGTAGTGCGTGGGTTCCCTGTCGAGACCGGGCGCGACGAAGGTCGTCGTCGCCACCACGGTCATGCTGTCCTTCATCAGCTTCTGGAGGGCGGCTGCAATCGTCCTCAACGACCTCGCTTCGTCCGCCTTCTATGCCGGCGGCATCGCCGAAAACTTCGTCGGCAAATCGGCGCCCTGGTTCATCCTCGGCATCATGCTGTTCTCCTATGCCGTGCGCGCCGTCTACATCGAGAGTTGCAGCATGTTCGTGCGCGGGGGCGTATACCGCGTGGTGCACGAAGCCCTGGGTCCGACCCTGGCCAAGTTCTCCGTCTCCGCCCTGCTGTTCGACTACGTGCTGACCGGCCCCATCAGCGGCGTTTCCGCGGGGCTGTACCTGGCGGGCCTCATCAACGAGCTTGCCGACCACCTTCACCACCCCTCCATGAAGGTGCCCCCGAACCTGTTCGCGGCCGCCCTGGCAATACTGGTGACCGTGTACTTCTGGCGCAAGAATACCATCGGGATTCACGAGTCCAGCCAGAAGGCCCTGCGCATCATGCAGCTCACCACGGCGATGGTGGTGATCCTGGTGGCGTGGTGCGTGACCACGCTGCTCACCCGCGGCTTCCAGCCGGTGCCCTTCCCGACGCCGGGGAACATCCATATTGGCAAGGAAGGCCTGGGCTGGCTGCATGGCAGTTGGCTGGCCACGCTGCCGTGGATCCTGGTGCTGGTCGGGCTGGGGCACTCGGTGCTGGCGATGAGCGGGGAGGAAACGCTGGCGCAGGTGAACCGCGAGATTGCCGCTCCCAAGCTCAAGAACCTGGAACGGGCCGGGTTCGTGATCTTCATCTACAGCATGTTGTTCACCTCGCTGGTTTCGTTCTTCGCGGTGATGATCATCCCGGATACGGAGCGCGGAAAGTACCTGGACAACCTGATCGGCGGGCTGTCGATGCACCTGGTGGGCCCGGTGCCGGCTCTGCTGCTGTTCCACATTTTCGTGGTGATTGTGGGCACGGTGATTCTCGCCGGGGCGGTCAACACGGCCATCATCGGCTCCAACGGCGTTCTCAACCGGGTGGCCGAGGATGGCGTTCTGCCGGACTGGTTCCGCCACCCCCACCGCCGTTTTGGAACCACCCACCGATTCATCAACCTGATCGCCGGTCTTCAGATTCTGACCATCGTGCTGAGCGGGGGCAGGGTGGAACTGCTCGGCGAGGCCTACGCCTTCGGAGTGGTCTGGAGCTTCGCCATGAAGGCGCTCTCGGTGCTGGTGCTGCGCTACAAGCAGCCGGAAGCGCGCGAATGGAAGGTGCCGCTCAACTTCCGCTGGGGCAAGACCGAGCTACCCGTGGGCCTGGGGATCATCACCGTGGTCCTGTTCGCCATCGCCTGCGTGAACATGCTGACCAAGCAGGTGGCCACTATCTCCGGCGTCTGCTTCACGGTGGTGTTCTTCTTCACCTTCCTGGTCTCCGAGCGGATCAACCGCCGCAAGCGCGCGGCCCACAGCCAGGAGCTTGAAAGATTCCTGCTGGATACCCCCGAGGAGCTGACGGCTTCGTCGGCCAGCGTCCGCCCGGGCAACGTGCTGGTGGCGGTCCGAAATCCCAACCTGCTCGGCCACCTGCGAAAGATCGTGGAGAAGACCGACACCAGCAAGATGGATATTGCGGTGGTGACGGTCAAGCATACCGGCCAACCAGGGTTCGGAGAGCACGAGCTCAGCAGCGACGAGCTGTTCACGCCGGACATCGCCCGCCTGTTCAGCCTGGTAGTCAGCCTGGCGGAAAAGGCCGGCAAGCATGCCGAGCTGATGGTGGTCACCGGTCGGAATCCGGACCGCGTGCTGGCGGAGACGGCTCAGCGGCTCCGCTCTTCGCTGGTGGTGGTGGGCCAATCGGGCAAGATGACCGCGGCCGAGCAGGCCAAGCGGTTCGGCGACGCCTGGGAGGAACTGCCGCAGCCCCGACCGCAGTTGTCCCTCGAAATCTACGATCCGGTCAACGCCCAGTCCCAATACTTTAACCTGGGGCCGCATCCGCCCCGGCTGTGGCCTGACGACCTGGATCTTCTGCACCGCCTGTGGCTCGAGTTCAGCCAAAAGGGACTGGGATCCAAGCTCCACCACCGCGACGTGGTCCGCCTCGCGCTCCGGCGTCTCAATCGCGAAATCCACTCCGGCCAAGCCGGCGAAATCCTCGACGAGGTGAAGTCCGAGCTCGAGGAGTCGCCGCCCGACGGCGCAGCCTGAGCCGCTCTATTGCTCCGTAGGCGTCAAGTCGAAGCCGATTTCGAGCTTGCGCCCGTACCACTCATCGTCCATCAGCAGAAAGTAGCCGAAGTTCCGGTACTCGTACACGGAGGCCGGGCGCGCCGGATCGTATTCTTCCAGCAGCGCCGTCGCGTACACGAGCTGCCCCAGGTACAGCCCCTCCGCGATCTGCACCAATTCATCCACGCAGTAGTTGTCGGGTGGCATGGTTCGAAGCCGCGGCCACCGGAAGTAGAGCTGGAAGACGATCTTGTTGCCGTTCTCTGGGTTACCCGACTGGCCTCGT